>QHWY01000288.1 GCA_003223875.1 Acidobacteriota bacterium
TTTCGAAGCGGAATACGGACTGCTGGGCTGTAGCGGAGAGTTTTCATCCGCAAAGACCCCTTGCGGAATGTCGCCATACACTTCGTCAGTGGAAACATGCACAAACCGGGACACTGAGGTTTTACGTGCTACTTCGAGCAGAATGAAGGTGCCCGTGACGTTGGTCTGAATTACCGGAGCTGGCTCGTAGATGCTTCTGTCGACGTGGGACTCTGCGGCAAAATGGATGACGGCGTCACAACCGCGCATTGCTGTTTCTACGGCGGCTGCATCGCAGATGTCACCCCTCACAAATTCATAATGGGGATTGTCCACTACTGATTCAAGATTTGCGAGATTTCCCGCGTAGGTGAGCTTGTCATAGTTGACGATCGAAAAACCCGTCTCGGCGTTGAGGACATATCGAATAAAGTTGGAGCCAATAAATCCGGCGCCGCCGGTGACAAAAATCCTCATCGGGCTGCCTCCTGGATCATGATCGCTGCCGTTTCTTTTGCGTATGTCAAATTGGTGACTTCTACGCGTCGATCGGCTGGCACTGAACCTTTTTTTGACTTATCGCGCCGATGCTGCAGCTAGCCTCAGTTCCTCTGCGAGCAGCACTTTCTCCCGCACCATCTTCGTGGCGCGCCAGAGTGATTCGAACGTTCCCGCGTCCGTCCACCCGCCGTCGATGACGTAGTAACTGAGTTGCTCTTCGAAAAGAAATGAATTATTGACGTCCGTGATTTCGAACTCTCCGCGCCCCGAAGGCCTGAGCGTCCGCACGCGGTCGAACACGGTTCCATCGTAGAAATACACGCCTATCACCGCGTAGGGCGATCCTGGAACTTTGGGCTTTTCCTCAATTCGCACAATTCGCTTCCCTTCGAACACGGGCACCCCGAACCTCTCCGGGTCCCGCACTTCCTTCAGTAGGATCAGCGCGCCGTCCTGCTGCCGTTGGAATCTTTCTCGCGCTCCCCGTATGCTGTTCTCCAGAATGTTGTCGCCCAGAATCACGCAGATTCTCTCGCCCGCTGCAAAGGGTTCCGCCAGCCGTAAAGCGTCCGCAATCCCTCCTTCGCCTTCCTGATAGGCAAAGCTGAGTTGGTTCAGGCCGAAGTCTTTCCCGTTCCGCAGCAGCCGCAGAAAGTCTCCCGCGTTGTTGCCCCCGGTCACGATCAGGATGTCCTGGATTCCGGCTTCTACGAGGGTCTGCAGTGGGTAATAAATCATGGGCTTGTCATAAATTGGCAGCAGATGTTTATTGGTCACGCGCGTGAGTGGACTAAGTCGACTCCCTGTCCCACCTGCAAGCACTACACCTTTCATATTCCTCTCCTGAGCGTTCATGTTCAAATCATCGCGTCAATTCGAAGCCATGAACTCCATCGGGCGACCAGCGATCTGTCCGTTCGGTCGGAAGTGCACGCTGCTGTTAACCTCTAATGTCAAGCAAGTTGAAGCCTTGACTTAGTACGCGTTTTTCCCAATCAACCCCGAGAAGATTGTCATAAGGATGATTCGCAGATCAAAAAGAAAAGACCAATTTTGGAGGTAATACAGGTCGTACTCGATGCGCTTCTCGATGGAGGTGTCTCCACGCCAGCCATTGACCTGCGCCCAGCCAGTAATCCCGACCCTTAGACAATGGCGGTGGTTGTATTGGCCGACATCTTGCAAGAACTGTTGCACAAAATGTGGACGTTCGGGACGTGGTCCCACTACGCTCATGTCTCCCTTCAAAACATTGATGAACTGAGGCAACTCATCGAGGCTAGTTTTTCGCAGGACACTCCCGACACGCGTCCGTCGGTCGTCGGACTCGGTCGTCCAGCGGATGTCGCTGTCGGTGGAACTGCTCACTCGCATCGTACGAAACTTATACATCTTAAATGGCAGGCCATTGAGTCCGATCCTGTCCTGCACGAAGAAAATGGGCCCCGGCGAAGTCAGCCGAATCAATACTGCGATCAAACCAATGAGCGGAGCAACTGCAAGGAGCGCGAAGACCGAAAAACAGATATCGAAGATTCGCTTGAGCAGAGCGTAGTCAAGCAAATCGGCAGGAGTTGTCGTGAGGTCGAGCATTTGCATCCGCCCCATCTGGAATAACTTTTCCCGGACGACGACGCCTTCACCGAGATCAACAATGGCTCGTACGGGAACGGATAATTTTCCAAGCGCTTTGATAATTCTCGGAATTTGTGAGAACTGTGCCGCATGAATGGCCATCACTGCTTCGTCAATCCCATTGCCGGGGTGCAAAGCACAAATATGTTCTAGATCATAGATGCGGCTGCCGTTTATGGCAACCTCCTGGCCTGGAAGCCTTACATATGCAACCACTTTACACGGGGCGAAGGATAGGCGCTGAAGCCGAATCGCTGCATCATGAGCAAACTGGTCAGCGCCTACGATCAGAAGCCGCGTAGGCCGCCCAACCCGGAGCTTCTTCCGATACAGGAACCGGAAGGCAGCATGCACGAGAACCGTGAGAGCCAGTGTCACCCCTATGCAGCAAACCAACAGCCTGCGTGGAAAAACGATATTGCGGCTGAAATAAAGCGCCGCTATTAGCGCCACTGCTGTGGCAATGCTAGCAGACCAAGCAGCCCTAGCGCCGGTTCGTTCTCGAAATAGCTCATCGACATTAGTCACCTTATAATGTTCTGCCATGACGGCCCAAACAAAGGCGCTGAATAATACGAGTGGAAAATGCCCCTGATAGGGATACTTGACGGAATGACCAAGAGCTTTTACAAAGAAAGCCCATACCGGCCACCCGATCTCGAAAGCGAGATAAGGCAGAAGATAGATCGTGATTTTCAGGAGCAGGCGGAACATCTTCAATCGAAGAAGCATATCTGCACCATCCGTTGATGGGCGCCCTTGGGGCAACCTGGTCGTTAAGCCGTTCGTAACTTTGGGAAGAGGTCAGTCCGAGAACGAGAAACAAGCACGATCGCGCAGCAACGGCATCAGCTAATCGAAGAGACCGTAGAGACTCAATTTCTTTTTGACGGCACGTGGGAGAATTCTTTCGTTGCGCCCCAACTGAATGGCGGCAAATTTTCCGACATCCTTGACGATCGAAGATCCTGCGTCGTGTGTCGCTTCCCTTTTGACCAACAAAGAGAGCTTATCTTGGAATCCCCGCCAGCCATCGGCCCAGAGAGAAGCGCGCGACCGATTGTCCCAGATGCCTAAGCGCTGGTATACGACGCCGATATCAAAGTACCGTCTAAATAAGATATTCAACGGGAAATCATGAGAGTGATAGACGGCCGCTTCGGGTTCGTAAACAATACTCCAGCCGGAGTCCAGAATGCGTTTGGCGATTCCCACATCTTCGAATACTTTGAGATCTTCCGGGAACCGAGTGACCTCCCAGACGCTTCGACGGATCGCGGAGTTGGCGTTCGAGAAATGGTAATACTTATGGCCCAGCCCCACTCCATCCATCGGCATCTTGACGATTCTGCTCTCGCCGTACATGGCCGCGAAGGCCGAACGCCGCTCCAGCCCGGATTCTGTCTTCGGCAACTGGCGCCCGTAAACCGCCCCGATCGACGGTTCTTTGAGATCGCTCGTGAACGCGGCGAGCCATCTATCCGATGCAGGAATAGCGTCCTGCGACAGAAAAACTAGAATTTCTCCCTTTGCGAGACCCGCGGCGTAGTTTCTCGTGCGTGCGTGGTGGAACGCTTCCGGCGCGATCTGCTCCAACCGCACGGGGTAACGCCGCGCAATTTCCGTTGTGGCGTCCGTCGATCCGGAATCTACCACCAGGACCTCGAGCGGTCCAACACCCTTCTGAGAAAAAATAGCTTCCAGGCATGCATCGATATCCTGCGCCCCGTTCTTCGTTGGAATTAGAATTGACGTTTCAATCATGGCCGAGCGGTCTGGCGCACCGAATTCTCCGTCGATTGCATCATTTGCTCTCAAAAAACGCAGGAAGTCTAGTTACGGATGTTTTTTTGTATATTTCTAACACCCTCTTTGCGGTATTGTCGATACGGAACTGTTCCGCCGCTAGTTTCCGAGCCGCACCACCCATTCGTTTTATTTCTTGGGGGTGGCGGTAGAAATATTCGATCGCGTCAGCAAGCGCATGTGGATTTTGGGGCTCGATGCACAGGCCCGTCTCGCGATGGATAAATGTGTCGCTTCGCGGATTGGTGATGGCTACAATGCTGGGTACACCGAAAAAAGCTGCTTCGAAGACGGGCCGACCCACTGCATCCAGGTGCGACGGAAAGCAGATCACGTCAATATTCTCGTACACGGCCCGAATGTTCAGAGTGAAGCCTATTAAGAGGACATTGTCCTGCAGTTCGTACCGCTGGACGAGTTTCTCAACATCTCTCCGAACTTCTCGTGCGAACCCGAACTTGCGGAGTAAAGTTCCTCGCAAGCCGGAAAGATCCCTGTTGCCTTCTCCGACCAAGATGAACTTCACTGCGATTTTTCGCTGCTTGCACAACCTGGCCGCCTCGATGAACTCGTAAACGCCCTTCAGGGCGAGCAAGTGTCCGACCATACCGACCCTGA
The DNA here is from genome assembly GCA_003223875.1 of Acidobacteriota bacterium. GTDB lineage: Bacteria > Acidobacteriota > Terriglobia > 20CM-2-55-15 > 20CM-2-55-15 > 20CM-2-55-15. The sequence goes on from QHWY01000288.1 coordinate 4,540, forward strand.
TCGCGCTATCTCTGCCCGCGAGCAGGCGCGGATCCACGGGTGCCTCGGCTTCGCGGCCGCGAAGCGTCGAGAACCCGTTGTGAACGATTTGAGCATCGACCCCTTCGGGGAGGCTTTGCCTTACCGTATCGTCGATCGCCACAACTGCATCACAGAATCGGCGCACAATCGAGCGGATCCAACGGGTCCGCCAGCGTCCGTTGGTGGTTTGCTGAACCGAGCGTACGTGCAGAATGAGAGGCTTTCGGAACACCAGCTTGGCAAGGACGACCGCCGGAAGCGCTGTCATTTCGTTGACGTGGACCAGATCGATCGAAAACCACCTGGCTTTGGCGCGAAGCAGCGCCAGGAGAGTCGGAAAGAGGTAATAAATCTCCCGGAGGAGAACCAGCCACCTGCGGCCCCGATAGTATCCATATCTTGTGTGGTCGAATTGTGAAACACCCGCACACTCGATAACCGGAATTCCTTCTTTCCTGAACAATTCGGCCACGTCGCCTTTCGGTGTAACCAGGTGCGCCTGGACTCCCTCAGAAGGAAATGCCCTGATCATTTCGAGCAGACTGCGCGACGAGCCGTTGAAGCTTCCGCACATATGCACATATAGAATCGAGGTGCGAATTTGGGGAGCGGACGACGGTCCACGTTCAAGTAGAAGGGTCGATGGTGGGCTTTGCGCCCAAGATGAGTTATTCACGAAACATTCCGTTTGTCCCGTCCCACTTGTGATCCGGAGAATATTCCTCGCATGATGGATCGGCTCGTATCATGCTGAGCGTCCCACCCCTGCCTTTGGTGTTCTTCATCTCGCAGTCTGGGGATGATAGCAGACCAACTCGAAGTATTCGTTGAGAGCCGATCCGTACCTGCTCCCTGTACACCGGGCTCTCACTGCTCTCCATATCCAACATCACCCGGTCGGGCGAGGCGACTCCTTTAACCTCCGGCACCAGCTCTCGATTGAGCTTCACCAAACCGTTAAAATTCTCCCGCTGCTCCAGTAAGTCTGTCTCGAATCAAGTTGCAAGGTGCAGTCAGAACGCCACACAGACGTCCTCCTGGCCCATCAGCCAGAAGGCGAATCGGGCCCTTTGCTTAAGCATCTTTCATTGTTGTTTGCGGTTCCGGGAGCTGCATCAAAGCCTCACGTTCTGTATTCTTGTTGCCAGCGGACACTTGAGGCTTGCGGGCAACGATGAGCATGTGGCTGCAGAGGTTTTCCCTGTTCAGCCAGGTCAGAAACAAATCGAAAAGAAAACTCAATAAGTACAGCGGCATAAAGAATATGTAGTACTCTGACTGATAATAATTCAAATGAATATCTTCAATCTGCAGGTCTGTTTCTGCAAGAATCTGCCGCATTCTTGAGGGATAGCAGTCTGTGTAATACGCGGGAAAGCCGGTCCCAGGGTTTTCAACGAAATGACGTAGCAACGAAACGATGAGACCGCGCGGAAGGAACCGGTTCAGAATAGCAAAGGGGGCGAAGCGACACGAGAACAGCGCAACAAGTCTTCCGCCAGGCTTGAGCACTCCGGCTGCCTCAGAAAAGAACGCTTTGGGACTGATCAGGTGCTCTAGAACACTGGAGCAAGTAAGTAACTCAATACATTCCTTTCGAAACGGCAGGTGTTCGGCCGCGGCAACGACCTTGGCGGCGGAACTTATGTTTGCTTTGAGCTCGGATTCAGAAACATCCATGGCAATGGCACGGTTCGTGTGCGGGCGGCGACCTGCACCGACATCCAGGATTATCGACGCCACCTTCGTTTCGTTCTCCACAATGGTATCGTAGAGCGA
>QHWY01000289.1 GCA_003223875.1 Acidobacteriota bacterium
CCTTCCTTTTTTAGATGTCGTGAAAGTTGGCCCAAATATACGGCTGCCCAAAAGGACCTGTCAACAACTGTAGCGGCAACTCCCCTCCTAAGTTAGGAGGGGTGCCGAGCGAAGCGAGGCGGGGTGGTTCCCTTTCGGAACCACCCCATCTTCGCTCACTTCCTTTGAGGCTTCGCCCTATTTCTTGAGGCTGCGCGCTATCGCGCTTGCGCTGCGCGCGGGCTCGCGCTTCGCGGTTCGCGAAGCCACCCCTCCTAACTTAGGAGGGGAGTTACGCTATTGTTCACGACGGCGTCTTCCACGTTCCATGCGGTTACTATCGCTTGGTTTTGTCGACGACCACGCGGCCTGCTTTCATAACCCAACGGATATTTTCTCTTCTCGAGACAGCGGTGATATTGACGAGGGGATCTCCCTCAACGGCGACGAGGTCGGCGTAAAATCCCGGTGTTACGGCACCAAGGCTCTTCTCCATGCCAAGCATGGTGGCGGGTTCAGTCGTGGCTGTCCTTAGGGCCTGCTCCGGCGTCATTCCCATCTTCACGAACCAGTCCAGCTCGCGCATATTCAAGCCCCAACCGTTATAAACGGCGTCGGAGCCGACGATCATATGCACGCCGGCCCGGAACGCTTTCCGTGCGGTTTCAAAATTTCGTTGAATGTAGTCGAGCAGCCGCTCTTTCGAGCCCGGCGGGAAATGGTAGACCGTGTCGGCGTTTTCGACATAGTACTGATTGTGATCGATTGTCGGTGCGTAGTAGGTCTTTCGCTTGACCATCTCCGCAATCGTCTGATCGTCCATATCGGTTGCATGCTCCAGCGAATCGGTGCCGGCGCGAACAGCGTCGCGCGCGCCACCCGGTCCGTAAGAATGGATCGCGATTTTCTTTCCGAGCGCATGCGTGGCATCGACCGCGGCCTTCATCTCCTCGAATGTGAACGTCTGCGCCTCAGTCACATCGTCGAAGCCGCCGGTCGAGCCGTACATCTTCACCCAATCCGCTCCGGATGCGAGGACTTGCCGCACCGCGTGGGTGACGGCATCCGCTCCATCGGCCATGATGCCGATCGGCGTAGGAGGCGCGGTGCTTCGGGTGATCCGGATTCCAAGACCCGAGACGAACATGCGAGGACCGATCATCTTGCCCATGTTGATAAGGTCGCGCATCGCGAGATCCGTCCCATCGGGAGAGTTCATATTTCGAATCGTCGTCACGCCCGCCTCGAGCGCCCTCTGCGCGTTCTCCTGCGCGAGAAACGCCACGACCGCAGAATGGCGAGGAGGCTCATAGCGCGGGATGCTCACTCCGTCCCAGTAGTACGTGATGTGTGTGTGCCCGTCGATCAAACCTGGAACGCCGGTGTAACGCGAAAGATCGATCACCTCCGCGCCGCTTGGTATCGCCACATTTCCACTTGCGACGCTTTGAATCCGGTCGTCTTCGACAATGACAACGGCGTTGCTGAACGTCCGTCCTGTGCCGTCGATCAACTTGCCGAACTTGACGGCCTTGGTGGCCGCAACGGCTGTCGACGACGTTGCGAGGAAGAACAGGACTACGAGCACTCTTGCATTGCGCATGGGTCCTCCGGGATTTCAGAGATTGGCACGAGACTAGAATCCTTGAGGTTGAAAACTTGATGCAAATGAGTCAAGTTTTGGAATCGTCAAAATATACATGCTTCTTGGTCTGAGGCGAAGCCTCGTTAGTGTTGCGTTTCATAAATAGCTTTACTATCGTTGCGAGCGCAACGGCCCCGGATTCTAGGAGCGACGAGGGCGCAATGCTCATTCATTGTAACCGAGGAGCGACAACGAAGACGGGGCCGTTCCGCTGCAACCCGGAGGGCCGATGGGGGTTGCGGGCGATCTCGTCGTCGCGATTCGTCGCGATTAATGAGCATCGCCTCCTCATCGCTCCTCGACGTCGCCTCGCAAGCCCCATCGGGGCTTTGCACAAAAAATCCCGGGCGGTCATAGACCGCCCCTACAGCTTGGGGTGCGCAACTGTAGGGGCGCTCTATGAGCGCCCGCGATGTATTTTTTGTGCAAAGCCCCCCATCGGCGATGGTAAAGCTATTTATGAAACGCAACATTAGTCCCCGAGAAGAGGCACTGTCAAGCAATGAACCGCTGCGGGAACGAACCACAAAAGGCACATCTTTTGTGCCTTTTGTGTACCTTCCTTTTCAACGAGGAATCCCGCTGCCGTCGGTGATGCAAGGAACGCCAAGGCCGCCACAACCACAGTAACGCTTACAGATTGCCGGGGGCACGTACCCCGTTAGCTTCTCGCGGTACTCCGGATACATTGTCTCCGCGCCACCTAGGACTGCCTCTCGCGGAATGTTGTGCTTTTCAGTAAGCTCATTCACGAACGGATTCTTACCAGGCAGGTAGTGTGGTACTACAGACGCCGTGTCTGAGGGCGGGAGTTCTGCGATCGGTTCACACGGAGAGGAGACGCCGTTGCCCAAGTTGACTGTGGGATCACGCATCCAGACTCGGCTCCGGACGTATGGTTCAGAGAAGTAAACCGGATCCAAGATTACCGCCCTGATCGTCAGGAAATCGCCATGCCGCATGATGTGCATCGTCATTGTCGCCTGGTCGCTTACCGGCGCACCATTGCGGCGGATCATGCTGGCTTTCATGTGCGTGGTATACGCGGTCAGCGTATCGCCTTCCCATACTCCAGTGGTGAAGCCTCCGTAGGTGTGAGGAGCGTTCGGCGAGGGATGCGGACGTCCGTCGACCCAGATCGTGGTGACATCGCGATCCACCCATCCGCCTATTTTCCACGCGATAACCCTGCCCGTCACCGGATCAAGTTCGCTCCAGATGCGAAGACCAAATGGACCAAGCACAATATAGAACGGCGTTAGATAGCCGCACTGATACTCCGGCAGCGACAGCATCGAATAGTTGTAGCTCAATGCCTTCGCCCGCCCCTCATCGTTGAGCGGCAGTCCCAGATAATCGACTGGGTCCGGACCTGCTCCACGCTCCATGTCGTCTTGATTGGAGCGAGAAGCCCAGGTTCCGCTCAGGTCGAACTGAGCAAAGGCTGGAGCGCTGAGCAGGACCAATAAAAGAACGAGCGCAGCCGTCTTGAGAAGACTCATAATTCACACACCAATGAAATTAATACGTATTGAAGATCGGACATTGGAAATTTCTCAATTTAAAATTCAGAAACTTCCAATCTGCAATCTCCAATGAAGTTCTCCCTTTTCATCTTGCGGAGCAAGGCGTCGGATCCCATTTGGCTCCGTCGGGCTCTTTCTTGAAGTGGAGCGCCGTGACCCAGGGCTGGCGCAAATATTGCGGATCGTCTACGACGCTGGTGATCGTGATCCACTGCTCCTGGTTTCTTTCCGTCGCTAGATCCCAATATTCGGTCAGCACGGCCTTGGCGCTATAAGGGACACCGTTCTTCCGCAGATATCCTGGCCGCAGATGTGTTGTGACCACTTTCAGCGAACCCGACTTCGGGGTCGTGCGGGCTCTTTCCCATTCCGCGACCGAATCGCCCTGCCATGTTGCGGCTGCGCCTTGCGGTTTCCAAGCGCCGAAGTGAAACAAGCGCGTCTGGGTACCGGCATCGGTTTCCACTTTAAGGGTGTTCTCGTCTTGCCAGGTAATGTGCAATCGGGTGGGCATCGCCATCAGTCCAGGAGCTCCATACGCTTTACATTGTTCGCCCGCCGCTTCGTCCTCGGCGGGATCCCATGCGTCGCCTACTTTCTTAGCTTCCAGAGTGATGGGAACGCCCGCGTAATCGCCCTTCGCGGGAGTGACCATACGCCATCGCCAATCTTGCGTAACGACAGAGACCCAGTAACCGGTCAGGTCGATCGGCTGGGCCGCTGTCGGACTCTGCGCTTGAAAAAGGATCACGGCGAACAGGGCGCTCGAGATCATCGTTTTGGACCCTTGCCAGCGAAGCCTTTGTATACTGCCTCGACAAACATGTCCGTCGTCCATGAGCCGGTATCAGCACCGTAGCGCTTCCTGAAACCCTGCGTCGGGTCGGCGGCTTTCACTTGTTGGAGGGTGAAGCCTTTGCCAGCCATATCCTGAATTCTGTCTCTGATGATCGTCACCATGCTTCGGTACGCGACCAAGTCGGCAAAATCGCACACGAAGCCGTGTCCGGGGATGAGGTATGTCCGATCTTCTCGAAATGCCAGCGGGAACGGCGGCACAGTCAGGTCCACCAGGCGATTCAAAGCGTCGATCTCGCCTTGAATGCTGCCGCCCTTCGCGGTGTCGATCACAGGGAAGCGAGTCGTGTCCAGAGTATCGCCAGTGACGATCACATCGGCGCGCCGGAAGAATACGATGCTATCGCCATCGGAATGTGCCGCCGGCATGTGCAGAACCTGAATCCCGTCGCCGTTGAGGTACATCGGGTAGGCTCTCCCCGCATAAGTTTTCGTGGGCCAAATCGCGAAGGGGAAGCGCTGGCCGGTCAGCGCGCTCATGCGAGTCAGAACGTTCTCATGCGCGAGCACACTTGCAGCCCCGCTGTTGCTGTACACATCGTCGCTGAAGCCGCTGCTGCCCGGATTTCCAAGAATCGTCTGACCCGCTTTGGAAAGCTTCTCATTTCCGCCAACGTGGTCGGCATCGGTGCTGGTATTGATGATGTAACGAATCCGTCCGCGGCTTAGCCGCTCGATGGCCGCCAGGATTTTATCGGACTTCTCTGTAACACCCGTATCTACCAGGATTACGCCTGCAGGGCCGATCTGCACCGCGATATTTCCACCGGCGCCCGCAATCATATAGAAGTCGGAGCGGACCTCGACGACGTCCAGTTCATTACTGCTGACTTGGAACGGCCCGGCGAATGCGGCCGCGGCGAGAATCATTAACCCCGCCAACCAGGACTTAGAAATCACTCGGGTTGGGCGTGTTATCGCCATTCCAGTTTTTGACGCTCCCATCTTTAGCCTTAATAAAACCTAGACGGCATCCATGGGAACCATCTCTCATAGGAAAGCACCGCGCTTTGATGCGATCGCCGGGCTTGAGATAGTCGGGAGTAACTCCGATGTTTTGAAGTGTCGGGCGGCCAATTGCTTCCATAATCCATATCTGCGGCTCGCCCGCGGTGTCCTTGACCTCAACATAAACCCACGAGTGCGGAACGACAAGATGCACCTCTTTTACTACACCCTCAAGATCGGTATACGTGTTGGTGTAGTTGCTGGGAGAATGATGTGCGGACGCCGCAACAGCGAACACCAGCGAAGAAATTGCCACAAGACTGAGACGGGATGTGAAAGGCATGCTCACCTCTTCGTGCTGGAAATCTGAAAAAATTTCTCGATCACCGTTGCTGATCACCCCGAGTCGCACCAGGTGCGTCAATCCGGTTACGCGGTTGAAGACCGCGGTTGACGCGCGGTGGCGCGGGATATCCGTTCACATAGATCTCTTGATAGCGAAGTCCAAGTCCCTTCTCGTCGAGAAATCCGAGCGATTGCGAGAACCAGCCTGGCTCCGGGTAACCCGGTGGGACGGTGGATTCCATCATATAAAGTTTATTTTCGTGCATGTAGACCGCTGCGAAAGTGCGGGACTTGTCGGCATTGGTGAGGCTCAACTGATGTCCCTCGACAAGCTCGGTGAAATTCCACTGGTACTGCGTTACCTTCGCGTCGCGCTGCATGAATTTCCATGACGCATAGACAAGAGCGGCCCTCAGATCCACTTTCCACCAGCCCTCGCCCGAGCCAGCGACACCCCTGCACACGACATCTCCGGCAGGGCAGTTCTTGGCTTTCTCCATGAGAATTCGTTGCACCTGATTGTAATCCACCACGGTTACGGAGTAGCGGCTCTGGCCTTGCGTGACACTGTAGACGCGCGCGGGAAGATCGGCTCCGTATTCCGATCGATACGTTGTCTCGGTTATTTTCGGCTGTTCGGGAAAGAGGCACGCAAATCGGTCTTCGCGGCTGGTAAACTCCATCCATTCCTGGGCGAACAAGGGCCCTGAAAGAAAAAACATGAGGACTGTCGAAAGCAGTCGTTTCAGATGCATATCCGTTTCTCCGTCGGCGAGCGTAGCTTGTCTATATATAACGAGGAGGGGATTGTCAACAGAAGTGCCGACGCGTCCGACGCGGTGGTAACTCAGTTTCATCTGTAGAAACGGCGGTCTATGAAGACACCCATGAGCCGCGGCTCAAAGTGAAGGATGAAAATGCCCCAACGCATCTAAAGGACTTACAGCGATATTTTCGTTACAGCTGTGAATGAATTGGAGTGCGGCCACTCCCCTCCTAAGTTAGGAGGGGTGCCCGAGCGTAAGCGAGGGCGGGTGGTTCCCTCAACTGCCAGTAACGGCAGGGGAACCACCCCCGCCTGCTCGGACTTCGTTTGGAGGCTTCGCCCTATCGGGCTCGCGCTTCGCGGTCCTCGCAGGCCCCCCTCCTAACTTAGGAGGGGGGTTGCGTGTCATCAATTCATTCACACCTTCCATAGAGCGCCGCTACAGTTGGGAAACCCCGCAATTTTCAAACTGAGTCACTACCGCCGACGCATTCCCCTCCTCGCAGGGGGAAACAATATACTTAAGTAATCCGAGCCGAACGGGATGGGCGATTTCGAAATTGCCCTCCGACCGCTGTACGATTCATCAGTATGTTAGTACCCTCGCAGAGGAGGGGAATCCGGCTTTAGTTGACGGGAGCGTGATGCTCGAATTATTCTGGCCCGAGTTCGGGTGTCCCAGTACGTCAAGGAGGCAAGATGACGCGTCTCGAAATCAGCGGTGTTGTTCTTATTACTTTACTTTGCGCGTTGGTTGTGGCAGCGCCTGTGTCGGCTCATCATTCCGTGCAGGCGCAGTTCGATATTCACAAGTCGGTCAGTATCAGCGGGACTGTGGCGAAGATCGAGTGGATTAATCCGCATTCCTATCTCACCGTTAACGTAAAAGATGCGGAAGGCAAAGTCCAAAAGTGGGCTTTTGAATTGGGAGGCGCAAACGCGCTCCGCAGAGCCGGCCTAAGCCGGGCAGACCGCGGAGGTATAAAGCCGGGAGATCAAGTCACTGTCACCGCGATGCCCGCCAGAGATGGCTCGACCAGCGGATTCCTGCAGGAATTGAAGATTGCAGATGGCCGCAGCTATAAGTTCTCGGTCGATGCTAACGGTCAATGAGCAAATAGGAGGGTACATGCGTCTATTAGGATATTGCAGAATCCTTGCCGTGGCTGCGGTGTTTTGCCTACTTCCAACAACGGTCCTCGGCCAGGAGTTTTCGCAAATCAAGCGTAACAACAATGCCCCGCCGAAGCCGTCCGGCCCCACGCCGCGGACTGCGGACGGGCACCCGGATTTGACAGGAGTATGGAACGGCTTGGGCGACAATCTGCTTGGAGTTCCAAACCAAATAGCCAATAACGGTCTATCCATCGAAAGCGAAAGCGTGACGCGCGATCTTCACAGCGAAGCGCTCATCGCGACTTTCCCGCGCAATACGAATCGCCCGCTGAATAACGAGCAGTCTGAACGTGCGGCGACTCTCCTGCGCCGCGTCGGCTCCAACAGGCCGACTTACAAGCCGGAATACTGGGAAATGGTCAAGAACCTCGACGCGAATGCCAATGAAGAAGATCCCTCCAATAACTGCATGCCCGCTGGGATTCCTCGCGCCGGCATTCCTTCTTACATAGGCCAGTTTCCGAACTACTTCATCTTTATCTACCCCGGCCAAGGCGGGCTGATTGCAACCCAGACGATGTACCGCATGATCCCAAGCGATGGCCGCAAGCATACGCCGTTGCAGGACCTGGACGGGACGTACACCGGAGAAGCGATCGCCCATTGGGAAGGCGACACACTGGTAGTCGATACATGGGGCTTCAATAGCAACACGTGGTTTGATCAACTCGGCGGCTACTTCCACAGTGAAAACATGCATGTGATCGAACGATTCCATCGCGACGGGAACACCCTGACTTGGACGGCGACCGTGGAGGATCCAGACGTACTTCTGGAGCCTTGGACGACGACTCCGCGAGTCGCCCTGCTGAATCCGAAACCCGGCGCAATGCTCCCGGAATCACAGCCGTGCAGCGAGCGAGATTTAAGCCACATCGTTACGAAAGAACATCACTAGTCGAACTGTAGCGGCGGTCCGCGAAGCGCAAGCGCGATAGCGCGCAGCCTCAAGAAATATGACCGCCGACGATCTTTAGCTAGGACTGTCGGCGGTCGTAGACCGCCGCTACAGTGGAGGCATCATGTCAACGAAAGCAAAAATCTTAACAATATCGATAGTGGTTGCAATAACCGTCTGTGCTGTTCAATCCGGTTCCGCTCAAAGCAATGCGACATTGGACCGCGCCAAGGTACTCCGGGCTGTGGGCGATGCTTTGGGAATGATCCGGTGGTCCGATATTGGCGCTGGAGCCACACGTCTCCCGGCAATCGACATCGTGAACACGATGGAATTTGTCGGCAGTGGGACGAGCTACAGCTCGGGCCAGACATTCAAGACGGACTATCACGTGACTCTCGGCTACAATCCACCCGCCATGCGCGTGGAGATAACTCGTACGGGTTCGGGAGGTGGCGCGCCGCAGCACGTTATTCAAACCGTGCGCGAAAATTTTGCGTGGAATGAATCCGAGATCGGCGCCGGTCTGGTCTTGGGCAAAGGAACAGCAACTCCGGCGACCGCTGCGCTAAGGGAACGGCTTCTTCAGCTCTGGACGCTCCCCTACGGAGTGGTCAAGGCTGCTCTGGTTGCCGGCGAGAAGACTACTGTGGGTACGGAGAATGGATCCACAGTCATGACGTTTCCACTGAATAGCCAACTCGCCGGGCTTACGGTAAAGGCGACGCTCGATGCGAAGAACTTCATCACAAAGGTCGAGGTAAGGCCCGGCAATGCCGCTCTGGCGAACCTGGCGTCGGAAACGGAATATTCCGGTTATGCCGACCATGGAGAAATCCTGACGGACATCCAATCTCCCGGCCGCATCGTCCAAAAGCAGGGCGGCCGCACGGTGCTGGATATCCAAATAAAAACCTGGGAGTCGAATAATCCTTATCTCATTTTTCCAGTTCCGCCGAACGTAAAGACCGTCGCGAATTCCCGCTGACGCGAGATTTACTGGACCGGGATTGTGTCGGTATACGACTGGATGTAGCGGCCCAAAGCAATCACCGCAAACCATAAGACCAGCGACGACGCTGCGAAAAATTTCGCGAGAGGAGGCGCGTCCTCACCAGCTCCGAGATGCTCCACGCTTTGGAAAGCATCACTCAAGTAAAACCCTGCCGCATTTAACCCGAGAAGCAACAACGCCAGCATCTTGAGCCAAAATGCGGCGTCGAATGTGTAGTAGGTCGGCATACCAATGAAGGCCAGAATCCCGGTCAGGGTATTAACGCCGAAACCGGCCATGGCCCAAGGTGTCAAGCGATGCAAGGGAGCTACCGGGATTTGTTTGAGGAATCCCAACATGCGCAAATCGAGCACACCGACGGTTCCTATCAAAAGAGCCAGCCCGATGAAATGCATGTCCATCATGAATGCCCACCACCATTTGCTCAAAAGCATGAGGTCCGTAAATTTGACCGGTGACGGTTCAAAAACGCTGACGATGGCGGAAAGGCCAGTCTCGGCAGACACGTCTTGCCCAACACGAATCTCCGGGTGATGAATGTCGCCGCCGGTGGCGCCGACTCTTGCCATAAGCCCCGCCGTTAGGACTGAAAAGAACAGGATCGCCGCCAAGCTCGACGACCAAGGCTGGGCTTTGAAGAGCCGGTCCCGTCGCCACAGTCCCACTAAGGCGAGCGCGCCGGTGACCTCCATGAAAAAAAGGGCAAGTATTGCGGAACCTTCGTGCCGTTCGATCAGACCCGCCGGGATGGCCGTATCCTTCCGGATCGCGCCTCGAGCGCCAACGCCGCTAAAGAATGCCGGAAGCGACAATAAAGCAATAGCGGCTAGCACCATCAGGCTCGCTCGTTTGAGATCGTCGCTTTGCGCAGCAAGCGACACAACCAGAAGCCCCAGTCCAATAATGGCGCCGATGATTGGAATATGGTTCAGTAACAAATGAAGGTGAGCCAGATTCATAACGCTTCCCGGATAAAACTCCTAACATGGAAATATCAGATATTTGTACGTATAAGCGAGGAGACGGCCTGCGCTAATGGCCCCGATCCACAAGGCGAGCGACCATTTCGCCAGACTCTTACCGCGTGCCATCATGGTTGCCTCACTCGAACTGGAATCGCCGAATACCTCCGTTTTGAGTTTCGTCATCACCCATACCGCGATCGCAATCAGCACCAGTTTTATGTAAAAGACCGGATTCGTCAGAGCTTTTGTAGGGTACGCGATCAACAACAACACGCCCGATGCGGCGTTGATCGCAAAGCCCAGCCACATGATTCCGAACAGCCGCTTGAGCGGCATGAGCGGGATTTCGCGCTCGATGCCGAGCAGACGCAAGTCGATCACTGCATTGGCACCGACCAGCAACGCCAAACCGAAAGTGTGAAAGAGAAGAACGAAATAAAATGCAAACGGGGACTCGGATTCGCGAAGCCAGGCGCTGAAGCCGCTCTCTTCAACCGTCCGCAAAAATAGAGGTGGTAGAACCAAGGCGTCTCCTTGCCGATCAACCGGTTTCGGCGTCAAGAATATACTCCGATTTCTACCGGCTGCTCAGAGACTTTACCGAGGTTCTAGTGTCTGCAGATATGTGACGAGCTGCCAGAGTTGCGCATCGGGAAGCCGCGACCAGGAAGGCATGCCCGATCTGAGATTTCCGTTCTTGATAAACGTATGTAAGACGCCCGGGGCCGCAGAACGCACAAATTCTCGTAGAGATGGCGCGCGCTCTGTTCCATCCGCTGCTGGACCATGGCACTCGGCGCAATGTCTCGCGAAGAGCTTTTGTCCGGCTGCGCGTGCCGAGTCACTGTTCTGGAATGGATTCTCTGCGGACGGCTCCGCACCGCTCTTCGCGTAAACCACCGTAACGAAGAGCACGATCGTCGGAATGATTTGTATAGGATGTCTTCTCATGATCGATTTCTCCGAAACAGTTTCCCGACTTGCTGTCCGAAACCTGAGAATTCGTGGGACACACCGAAACGAATGAGCGTCGAGTGACTTTGATCGGTGAGGCCGAAGCCGGGCGATACGCGCAGCGTGGTTCCACTCGGCAAATTCCATGCGAGGACGGGAGCGATATATTGCGATGTTCCTTTAAAGGTTACATCGCCCCATTCACCCAACCCGCCATACAGCTCCAGACCCGCATTGAAGTTCTCGCGGCAGAATGTGCAGGCGTCGGCGCTGGCGGCTAGGGCCAGGGGACGGCTGAAACCGAAGGCGTATCCAAACTCCCAAACACCTTCGTGAATGTTTTTTACTCCGACGATGTTTTCGGAAACATTCCACCCTTTGATTTGGCTCGATAAGATCAGTTTGGTTTCGAACTCCCTTTCGTGCTCGAGACGCGTTTCCCAGTTGGGTTTGGCGTGACCTTCCTTACGGTCGAAGCCGACGACTTCTTTCAAAGTTTTGTCGGCTCCGTTGATGTGTTCGTACTCCACATAAAGAACGGGATTGATGCGGTGCTCGCCAAGCAGCAGCCGAAAACGGTTCTCAAAGCGAAAACCGGTCAGCAGTCCGCCATCATGCAGCGTGTGCTGGCTATCAACATAGAACTCTGACGTCCACCAGCCTTTGGCCCCGTATTCGAATTCGGTCCAGTTACCGATAAAAGTGCTAATACCGCGCGCCTGACCGATGACCGGATTTGTAGCAACTTCCAGATTACCTGGTTCTTCCATGTGATGGTCGTAGGTAATGAAATAGGGCCTTTCCTGCGCCAGACCAGGCGAGGCGAGAACCCCGAGAATTAGTAAGAATGGAAATCCGATGCGAAGGGCGGCGATCATTCAAACCTCCGCCCGCACTATAGTTGAAAATGAGAATCGTTTTCAACTTTAGTTTGGTGGGCCCCAATCGAGTGGAATCCAGCCCCGAAGGGATCGCGTCTGCGGTGTTTGCTCAAAGCCGCGAAGCGGCGTGAGAGGATAGCCCAGCGCGCCAGCGCTGGGTATTCGTGCTCATGAATGTCACCGCCCCGGAGGGGCGGCAGATTTGAAGCATCTGCCGTCGGTTCGCGGCTCGTTTTGCTGTGAAATCAGACCAGGGCTGACGCCCTGGTCTAGGTTCTGTTGCCGCTTCGCGGCTTTGGGCAACGCGCCCTGGCGCCCCGGGCGGCTATCCTTGTTGAGGAAATAGTTGATCCAGGAGCTCGTGCCTTTCAGCGATCGGTCCGGCGGCGGGATATAAATCTTCAGCAACGGGATCTCATCTGCAGCCTTGGCGCGCTCGTACACGCGCACCCAAATGCAGGATTGCTCGGAAATCACCTCACATTGGCCGTTGTTCGTGCCGCCGCAAGGACCATTTCGGAGCTGCTTGGGACACG
>QHWY01000258.1 GCA_003223875.1 Acidobacteriota bacterium
TGCCGGCGCAAGCCGGCGAGCGGGCGGTCCACGGGAGGCGAAGAAAGGAGTCATCGATGAGCTTATTACGGGATCTTTTCCGAGCCACCCCTCCTAAGTTAGGAGGGGGGCCGAGCGCAGCGAGGCGGGGTGGTTCACAAAGGAACCACCCCGTCTTCGCTCACTTCGTTCGCGAAGCCACCCCTCCTAACTTAGGAGGGGAGTTTGGAATCGCAATAATACCGTTCATAGGTTTACTCATCCTTGCCGGCTGCAACCCTCGAGCCAGCGTATCGAATGCGGCCTCGATGCCGGCTGCGCCCGAAGTCTCGGTCGTCACGGTTACCGGCGAAGATGTTCCTATTTATAGCGACTACGCCGCGCAGACGTTCGCTCGCGATATGGTTGAGGTACGTGGGCGGGTCGATGGCTACATCGAGAAGCGGCTGTTCGAAACGGGCTCCGATGTGAAGGCCGGGCAACCCCTGTACATCCTCGATCTCCGTCCATATGAAGCGGACGTGCAGAAGCTCCGCGGCGAACTTTCTCAAAGCGAAGCAAACAAAGAATTCGCTTCCAAACAGGTGGCGCTTCTTCAGGCGGAAGCGGATCTTGCTCAGGCCCAGGCAAACCTTCTCAAAGCCCAACAGGATGTGGATCGTCTTCGTCCCCTGGTGAAAGAAGAAGCAGCGCCACAACAGGATCTGGACAACGCGATTGCCGCGCTGAAGGCGAATCAGGCCAACGTTCGAGCAAGGCAGGCCGCTGTCGAGCAGGCACGTCTCTCGACTAAAGCACAGATCGAGACGACGGCCGCACAAGTCGAGTCGCAGCAGGCAGCGCTTCGATCTTCAGAGCTCAATCTCGAGTATGCAACGATACGCGCGCCCATCAGCGGCCGTATCGGCGACAGTCTGGTTCAAGTCGGAGGTCTCGTCACCCGAAACTCCGCTCAGCCGCTCACCACGATCGTGCCGCTGGATGTGATTTGGGTTCGATTCAAGCTGAGTGAGAACGAGTACTTCGACTATGAACAGAGAAAGGCTTCAACATCGAATAAGAATATTCCCGTTCAGCTCGTTCTTGCCGATGGCCAGACTTATCCGCATGAAGGGCGCGTGCAAAACACCGTCAATCAAGTCGATTCGAAGACCGGAACGATTGAGGTCCAGGCGATCTTCCAGAACCCGGATCACACTCTTCTTCCTGGCCAGTTTGGCCGGCTTCGCATGTGGATCAAAGACCGTAAGAACGTGATTCTTGTGCCGCAGCGCGCTGTACAGGAGCTGCAAGGACTTCAATCCGTTTTGATCGTTGGGCCGGAAAACCAAGTGCAGGCGCGGACGATCTCCACTGCAGAACGCGTGAGTGAACGCTGGGTTGTGACCCAGGGACTCAAAGCCGGAGACCGCGTCATTGTTGAAGGAATCCAGAAGGCGATGCCTGGGAACATCGTAAATCCCATACCGTACAGCGTGGGGGGACCGTCCGATTGCCATCAAAAAGGCCCGCGAAGCGGGTGTACCACAAGTGGGCCGGACGGTGGGCCCGACGCTAAAAAATCCCGACGCTAAAAAATGAGGAACGCTGATGGCCAGATTCTTTATTGATCGTCCGATTTTCGCGATTGTGATCGCGATCGTGATTGTGATTTTGGGAAGCGTTTCGATGTTCAACCTTCCCATTGCCACCTATCCCGAGCTCGTTCCGCCCGTCGTTCAGATCGTTGCGAGCTATCGGGGCGGCAATTCGCTCGATCTTGAAAGAACCGTCGCACAACCGATCGAGCAGCAGTTGACCGGTTTAGACGGCTTGCTCTACTTCTTTTCGAGAAGTTCCAATGATGGCGTGTTGACGATCGACGTGACGTTCCAGCTGGGCACCGACGTCGACCTGGCAACCGTTCAGACGCAAAACAAAGTCAATATCGCATTGCCGTCGCTGCCGCCCGAAGTTCAGCGCGTCGGCGTAACCGTAAAGAAAGTATCGTCGGCGTTCTTGTTGGCGATCGGCATTTACGCCAACGACGAACGATACGATTCTCTCTTTTTGAGCAACTATTCGACGATCAATCTCGTCGACAAAATCGGCAGTATTCCCGGCGTCGGAGATGCGCGTCTGGCGGCCACTCAAGATTACGGCATGCGTGTTTGGGTCAATCCGGACAAGATGGCCAAGCTGGGCCTGACGGCCACCGATGTGAGCCGGGCCATCCAATCTCAAAATCGGCAGAATCCGGCGGGCACGCTGGGCCAGGCCCCGGCGCCGGCAGGCACCGATTATCAATATCCGGTTACGGCGGCCGGACGGCTGCTCGAGCCCGAAGAGTTCTCCAACATTATTCTGAGGGCGCAGCCGGATGGATCTTTGCTGCGGCTCAACGACATCGGACGTGTGGAGCTCGGCGCGCAAGATTACAAATCCTTCAGCCGGCTCTCGAAGAAGCCGGCGGCGCTGATCATCGTTTACCTGTCTCCCGGAGCGAATGCCGTGGATACGGCGGACCGAGTCCTCAAATTTGTCGACGACGCCAAAAAGAGCTTTCCGGCGGGCATCGACTATAAGGTCGGCTATGACGCGACGAAATTTGTGCGTGCGGCCATCCGTGAAGTGCGAGACACGCTATTCGTCGCAGTGACACTTGTGATCATTGTCGTTTTCCTATTCCTTCAGAACTGGCGCGCGACGCTGATTCCGCTGTTGACGGTCCCGGTCGCGATCATCGGCACGTTTGCTCTTTTTCCGCTGCTTGGCTTCTCCATCAACATGACCAGCATGTTTGGTCTCGTGCTCGCCATCGGGATTGTCGTAGACGATGCGATCGTCGTTGTGGAGGCCGTGCAACACAAAATCGATCACGGAATGAGTCCGCGTGAGGCGACGATTCAGGCAATGCATGAAGTCTCGGGGCCGGTTGTTGCGATCGCGTTGATCCTGAGCGCGGTGTTCATCCCTGTCGCCTTTCTCGGCGGGATCAGCGGTGAGATCTACCGGCAGTTCGCATTGACGATCGCCGCGTCCGTCCTGATATCTGCATTTAGCGCGCTTTCGCTGAGTCCCGCGCTGAGCGCATCGCTTCTTCGTCCCGCAAAGACGACTACTGGATTGCTTGTTAAGTTCTTCGGTTGGTTTAACCGGGCGTTTCAATGGTCCACGAAACGATACCTCTCGGGAGTTCGCATCTTCATCCGCAGATCCGCGTTCGCCCTCGCCGCTCTTTTGGGGCTGTACCTCGTTGTGGGCGGGATGTTCAAATCCGTGCCAGGGGGATTCCTTCCCGACGAAGACCAAGGCGTGATTTTCGTTTTAGTCCGCCTGCCGGATGGTGCGTCGCTCGAGCGGAATGAAAAGATAACAACCGAAGCGGAGGACGCCGTACTTTCGATACCAGGCGTGGAGGATACGGCGGTTTTCGGCGGCTTGGATATTACGACGCGGACGAACAGTTCCAACGTCTCGACGATTATCGCGGTACTCAAGCCGTGGGAAGAACGAAAGTCGTCGGGACTCCAGTTCGGAAGTATCCTCCGCCAGGTCAACATGCGGGTCAGCCGCATTCCCGGTGCGTTCGCATTTGGTTTCGGGTTGCCGCCGATTCTGGGTTTGGGAACCTCTGGCGGTTTCGAGTTTATGGTTGAAGACCGCGCGGGTGGGGACGTCGGCAAACTCGCCGATGCCGCCCAAGGTCTTGTGGGCGCCGCAAAGACCCAGCCGGCATTGGGCCAGGTCGCGAACATTTTTCGCGTGGCCGTGCCGAGTTACCGCGTCAACCTCGATAACGATAAGGCACAAACGCTCGGTATTCCCATCACGGATGTGTACGACGGGCTTCAGACTTTTCTCGGTGGCCTTTACATCAACGATTTCAACCGGTTCGGCCGCACCTGGCGCGTGATCGTGCAAGCGGAGCCGGAGTATCGCCGGAATCCAGACGCTGTCAACCGCTTCTACGTCCGCACAGCGAACAACGACATGGTGCCGCTGAGTACGCTGGTCACCATGAATCCAACCAGCGGCCCGGACGTCATCTATCGATTCAACCGTTATCGGGCGGCGGAACTTATCGGCCAGACCGCGCCGGGTTTCAGTTCCGGACAATCCGCGGCAGCGATGGAACAAATCGCGAAAGCGAACCTGCCTCAGGGATTCGGCTTCGAGTGGACGGGGACTGTTTTTCAGCAGAAGCTTTCGGAAGGTAAAGAAGGTTTCATTTTCGGCTTCGCCGCGGTCCTCGTGTTTTTGTTTTTGGCGGCCCAGTACGAGAGCTGGACGATCCCATTCGCCGTTGTGCTGGCCGTGCCGCTCGGCTTGTTCGGAGCGCTGGTGGGCGTATTCGTTCGGTCGTATGCCTACGACGTCTATACTCAGATTGGGATCGTGACTCTCATCGGATTGGCTTCGAAAAACGCGATCTTGATTGTGGAATACGCAAGACTGCGCCATGAAAGCGGCATGTCGATCGCCAAATCGGCGCTCGCAGCTGCCGAGTTGCGATTGAGGCCGATCATCATGACCTCGCTCGCTTTCATTTTAGGTGTCGCTCCGCTTCTCATCGCAACCGGAGCCGGCGCCGCTTCCCGGCGCGCACTGGGCACCACCGTGTTTTCAGGCATGATCGCCGCGACCTTATTGGCCGTCTTGTTTGTCCCGACGCTGTATGTTGTGACACAAAAGATCGCGGAGCGGAGATACCGTCGAATCATTCCGGCAATCGTCAGCGCAATATTCCTCGCCGGGTGCGCCGTCGGACCAAATTATCAGAGGCCAATCGTGGAGGCGCCGCCGGTTTTTCGCGGTGCCATTCCGCAAGCAAGCCATGAATCTCTCGCCGACACCCGCTGGTCCGAACTTTTCAAGGATCCGGTGCTTACGGACTTAGTTTCGACGGCGTTGTCCCAGAACTACGACCTGCGTATCGCTTCCGAACGTGTATTGCAAGCCCGGGCGCAGCTTGGAGTCAGCGATTCCGGATTGTTCCCTACGTTCGATGCGAATAGCACATTCTCAGCAAACCGGAATTCCCAAGTCGGAGCCATTCCATTCCTTCCCAAGGGGGTCACCAGCGACGTCAGCTACACCCAGACTGGATTCCGTCTCGGTTGGGAACTTGACGTGTGGGGCCGTCTAAGGCGGCTCCGAGAATCGGCGCGCGCCGATTATCTGGCCGGCGAAGAGGCCCGTCGAGGCGTAACAACAACCCTCGTCGCCGATGTGACGTCTGGGTATCTCTCGCTGCGCGAGTTCGATTTGGAGCTGGAGATCGCTCGCAAGACACGCAGCGTTGCGGAAGACAATCTTCGATTGACAACCGTGCGTCAGAAGAGTGGCGCCGCAACGGCGCTCGATGTCCACCAAGCGGAGCAATTCCTGAGAACGGCGACGGCTCAAATCGCCGCATCGGAGCGCTCAATTGCGCAGCAGGAGAACGCGTTGAGCGTGTTGCTCGGTAAAATGCCGGGCGAAATTCAGCGGGGAAAGCGGCTCGATGAACTGGATGTGCCGGCGGAAGTACCCGCAGGTCTGCCGTCGGCTTTAATGGAAAGGCGTCCCGATATCCGCGAAGCGGAACAGAACCTGGTCGCAGCCAACGCTCAGATCGGCGCGGCTCGGGCTCTATATTTTCCTCAGATCTCGCTCACCGGTTTCATGGGAGGCCAGAGCCGCGCATTAACCGATCTGTTTACGGGTCCGGCCCGGCAATGGAATTTGAATCCCGTTGCTGGCCTGCCGGTATTCAACGCGGGGCGTTTGCGATCCAATGTGAAGTTCAGCGAGGCCGTTGAACGAGAAGCATTGGCCCGATACGAAAAGACGATTCAAACAGCATTTCGCGAAGTGGCGGATGCGCTGGCAGCGTATCAAAAGAACACGGAGCAACTCGAACAGGAGCAACTGCTGATCGCTGCTTTACGCGAATCGAACCGCCTTTCGCTTGTTCGATATCGGGGCGGACTGGATAGTTATCTCCAGGTGCTCGACGCGGAGCGTAACTTGTTCCGCGAAGAATTGGTCCTTGCCCAAATTCGTCGCTCACAATTGAACGCAGTCGTAGAACTCTACCGTGCACTCGGTGGAGGATGGCAATAAAAGGTCGCGGGTTCGATCCCCGTCTCCCGACCGCGTGCTAGGCACCCGAACTCAAGGTAGTGACTCAGTTTGAAATTGCGGTGTTTCCCAACTGTAGCGGCGCCCTATGAAGACACCCATGAGCCGCGGCTCAAAGTGAAGGATGAAAATGCGCGCCCCAACGCATCTAAAGGACTTACAACGGTATTTTCGTTACAGCTGTGAACAAATTGGAATCGAGCATATTCCCCTCCTTGCATCACCGCCGCGAAGCGCAAGCGCGGCAGCGCGCAGCCTCAAGGGGGTGGCCGAGCGAGTAACAAAATATCGCGAAGCTTCCGCTGATCGCGAGGCCGGGGTGGTTTTCCGATCGAAAACCAAAAGGAAAACCACCCCGGCTGCGGCTGCTTCGGTGGCTTCGCAATATCTT
>QHWY01000259.1 GCA_003223875.1 Acidobacteriota bacterium
GTCGGGGAATTTGCGATAGCCCAAAATGGTCCGATAGATTCCCTGAAATGCCATCGAGTTCAGCCCAAGCCCCGCAATGTATTGAAGCCTCAAGTTCATATCGTTGTTGATTTGCGCATTGACGAGCAATGGCTGCAAATCCGACGCGCGCCCCGCATATGTTGCGAAGAACTCGACCGCGGAATGAAATCCGACTTCGTTGAGTGACTGAGAAACGGCAGCGTATTTGGATTCGTCTAGCCGACGCTGGACGTCATCGACGTTGATCGCGCTGGCGCTCTCTTGACCAGTGAGCACGAGATCATAACC
Source organism: Acidobacteriota bacterium (assembly GCA_003223875.1). Lineage (GTDB taxonomy): Bacteria > Acidobacteriota > Terriglobia > 20CM-2-55-15 > 20CM-2-55-15 > 20CM-2-55-15. The sequence goes on from QHWY01000259.1 coordinate 310, forward strand.
GTCGCCGTTGAGGTTGTTGCTCCAAATCGTCCCGCTCGGAAATACATCGAAGAATGTGGCGAGTTCGGTCTTTATCGTTTCCGGATCGCTGTCGTAAATCGGAAGCCATTGCGCTACCACGCCGCCGGGATTCAAGTGGGCCTTCACCAGTTCATAGTATTCCTTGGAATACAAGGTCGAGGTGCCTTTGACCCACGGATGTATGGGATCTGTCGTAATCACATCGAACTTTTCAGGCGTGGTGAAGATATAGTGCCGCGCATCGTCGTAAACCATCCGCGTCCGGCGGTCGTGCAACACGTTGTAATTTTCTTTTCCGAAGTATGCGGTCGAGACCGGCGGGATTTTCGATTCGAGTTCGCAGATGGTAATGCTCTCCACATCCGGATAGGTGACGAAAGATCCTGCGGTGACTCCAGCGCCAAAACCGACAATCAATGTAGATCGGGGGTGCGGATGAATCAGCGCCGGGACATGTCCCATCATCCGTTCCAATCGCATATCGAGAGGCGCGGTCGAAGCCTCGGCTTTTCCGCTAACGAAGAATTGCCGCTGACCTGCACGTTCCGCAATCAGGAATGAGGAATTGATTCCTTCACCGCGATAAAGAACAGTCGTAGGATGGCCGCTATCGAAGTCGAAGGCTCGAACAATTGGCGCGAATCGTCTTCCATAAGCAATAACCTGCCACGGCACATCCGAAATCATCGGCAGCAGCAACGCGCCCAACACTACAGCGGCGGTTAAAGTTGCAAACTTCATGGGGCGCAGTGCCGGAAGGACGCGCGCTCCCGCCGCCGCAATCACTGCGCTTGCGACCGCCAGAACCAACAACAGCTGTTGCGAACTGCGGGTCCCGAGCGACGGAATCAGAACCAGACTAAAAACCAGAGCTCCAACGATGGAACCCGCAGTATTCGCAGCGTAGACTTCTCCGGAAAGCTTCCCTGGGTCTTCCCCCGCACGAGCGGCAGCAGCCAACGCCAGTGGGAAACTGGCGCCCCAAAGCAGCGTTGCGGGAAAGATTGCCCAGAGCGTGCGTACTAAATCGAGCTCAAAGTTGAACCAGGGATTCAGCGAAAGCCAGGGATCAACTGGCCAATAAGGCAATGAGTGCGAGAGCGTGTAACCGGTCCACGCGATCGTCAGAATCAACAACGTTTGACAGCCCGCGAGTACAAGAACGGCATGCTGCAACGATCGAGCCAGAAAAGAGCCGGCGCTGCTGCCCGCCCACAACCCCAAAAGAAATACGGCAAGGATGATGGAGAAGGTGTAAACCGTTCCGCCGAGCAGAAGCGACAGCAGGCGCGTCCAAAGAACTTCTGCGCCGAGGGCCGAACAGCCCGAAAGGGCGATGACGGTGTAGATGAGCCAGCGTTTTCCCTCTCCCTCTGGGAGAGGGCGGCGCGACAGACGCAAGTCTGGCGCGCCGGGTGAAGGTCTCGGGGTTTGACGAGACCTGTGACCCTCGCTCGGCGCGTCGGCCGTTTCTTGAGGCTTCGCCCTATCGGGCTCGCGCTTCGCGTCTTGAGGCTTCGCCCTGGCGGGCTCGCGCTTCGCGTGACTCGCGCGCCGGCCTCTCCCAGAGGGAGAGGCGAGGAAGCTGATCAGCGCAACCGACACATTCAACGCCACTGCAACGTACGTTGCAATCGCCATATCGTGAACGCGCAGAAGATAAAATCCGGCCAGTAGACAACCAAAGACTGCTCCTGCAATGTTGCCGCTATACAGGAGTCCCATCCAGGAAACACCTTCGGACGTGGTCTCCAGCCAGCGCGAAATTGCCGGCAGAGAGGCTCCCATGAGTACAGTGGGAGGCAGTAGACAAAGGGCAGCGATGATGCCGCGTTCAACCAGTCCGATCACCCCCTGTGTCGCTGTTGCCACATACATTCGGCCGATGAGCGGAAGGCCAAACAAAACCGCCAGGCCGAGCACGCCGATGCCTAATTCGAGCACGGCGTAAACGCGTAACGGATGGTAATTGCGAGAAACTATGCGCGGTAGTAGAGCGCTGCCTAAGCACAACCCTCCCATGTACGCTGCCAGCAGCAGTCCCAGCGATACGGCGGATGAGCCGATTACCAGTTGCAGCAATTGAAACCAGACAATTTCATATACGAGCGCCGCACAGCCGCTGCCGGCAAAGAGGAGTATTAATAGAGGAAAGAGGCGCCGGGAGCCGCCAGGCGTCGCTCGAACTTCAATGGACTCCCGCTGATTCAACACAAGAGCACGAATTCTACCGCAAACGAGCGATCGGATTCATGGCTAAGCGGGCTCTAGCAGCCCATGGCAGAACTCTGAGGTGGCGCGTTGCGAGCGCCATGGGCCCAGATCGGCGGAGACGCGACGCAGGCGATGCTCTTTCATCGCCGAGGAGCGGCGAGCACCGAGATGGGTCCATGCCGCCGCAACCCGAAGGGCGCATGGCGGTTGCGGGCAGCATGCCTCGTCGCGCCTCGTCGCCGATGAAAGAGCATCGACTCCTCGGCGCTCCTAGCCTTCTACCCGCAAGCGCCATGCGCGCGCCCCCTCAGAGTTCTGCCACGGGCTGCTAGGGCACGAATCCTGTTGTTTTCCGCTTGTGATGTCCTTCGGAAGACAACGACCTTCGAACTTTTTGCCGCTTGCGACTCTTGCGAAAGAGGCGTACGATGCGCCAAAGGAGCCAAGCTGCCGGGCGATATCCTCGATCATTTCTTTGAGACAAGCATCAAGCCAAGCGGCTTCGATGATCCCGAGACTGCACACCTCTATGACCTGTTCAGCGGCCTGCAGCAGCACATCGAAACACCCCTAATTTCGGAGCAGCGCAAGGATCGCTTCAACGTGCTCTCTGTCAATGCACCACGAATCATTCGTGCAACGCTACGGCGACAAGTATATCGAGTACCAAAGGAGGTAATACATTATGAGAAAGCTCGGACTATTTCTTGCGGGAGCAACGCTCGCTGCTGCAGTCGGCGCACTCAGTGGATGCAGCAATGTCCAGCAGCACCACGTCAAGGTCCTCAAGGACTACGGCGGCAATGTCTCTTTCCTTGATGGCCCGACATGGCGATACACCGGCGTGACTGTCACTGGCACTGATTACTGGGACGGCAGGATCTGGATCGACTTGCCGCTTGACCGCAGCTCAGAAGCAAAAGAGGTGTACCAAACCGCTGACGGCGCGCTGCTGGTGGACATGAACATCGCGTTTTCCCGCGGCAAGTCGGCTGAAGAGCGCAAGAAGTGGTTTATCAACACCACAGATGCGCTTGGCATTGTCAAAAAGGATGTCGAGGGTATCGCCCGCTCGGTCGTGCACAATTACTCCAATGCCGAGATCCTCAATGCGGAGCTCGCGCTCAAGGATGCCAAGCTGCCGGTTTATACGCAGATCCAGGCGGAGCTTGGGAAAGCGCAGTTCAACGATGAGTATGGCATTGACAAGAAAAGCTATGCGGTTTGGCCAGGCAATGTCTCGCCGCAGCAAGGAGCAGTCCAGGCAGACCTGGATCGGCAGCGGAACAACCTGCTCAACGCCGCGAAGCTTGAGGGGCAGCTTTCCCTGGAGAAAGCAGCGACCAGGCGAGCTCAAGTGGACAAGAAATACGCTGATTTTATCCAGAAGTTGACTCCTGCGCAGCAGACCTACCTGCGCACTCTGGACATGTCGAACGCAATCAAGCAGCACGAAAGGCCGGAGAGCACTGAGAAAATCGAGTTCCTGCTGGGCGGACAGAGGTGAAATGATGACACGATTAAACATACTGCTAGTGCTCACGCTTGCAGGAGCGCTCGACGGCTGCACACGGCCAACGCAGCAGGAATCTACCTACAGGCTGAATCTGGAAAACAAGTTCTCATGGCAAGGCTCAGGGCCCGACATCAGGTGGTATTGGCCCTGGTACACGATGTACGTGGTCTCGCACCAGCAGGAGATCCAGACCTTTCCGCTGATTCAAGGAGAAATCGCCAGAATCCCCCAGATTGAGCTCGAGAAGCTGCAGTCCATCATCACTGCTGACGGTCAGATCATGATCCAGGAGATGAGCATCACCATCTACAAGAAGGCTGATCCCACTGCTGTCGAGCGCTTCTATATCCAGCACCAGGAGGAAGACAGGGAAAATCTCGCGATCAACCTCGACGGCCTTGTCCGCACCTACCTGCAGACCAAGACCAAGGCCTACATTGAATCGCACCAGCCGCAGCTCGGCCAGGAGGTCAGGGACTATATCAAGAGCTTCCGCGCAGGCGGCGAGCCAATCATGGACAATGATGGCCACATCACTGGCTTCAAGGGCGGCATTTCCCTCGAAGAGGAGTGGGGCGTTGATATCGCCGATGTGACGCCCAGAAGGCTCACGCTTCCGAGCACTGTAGCAGGAGCGCAGGTCGAGGCACAGCAGATCATCAAGGCGGCCCAGACGCAGTATGATTCCGCGCAGAACGAGGCGGACAGGCGCGAGTCAAAGCTGCGCTCGATGGAGCAACTGAGTGCGGCTGTCGGTAGCAACAACGACGCGGCGAACTACCTCACCTCCCAAATTCTCAACGACCTGCTCGAGCAGACCCCCTCGAAGAACGTCGGACGCATCACTGTGCTCAACGGTCTGTCGGGAAGTGATCAAGCAATCATCAGCAGGCAAGGCGTGCTGCAAGGGAAGTAGAGTTTGTTTGATTTGCTCGCGGAACGGGATTACGCGTGCCCACGCGTAGCGTCCGCCGCACCAGCGGTTTCGTTCAAGTCGTCAAGGGTTTACGCATCCCGAGGCAAATGGATGTCTCTATCCTTCGGCGTTTCGGCGGGCGTATTGTGTTCGGCCCTTCGAAGGCCGAAAAGGATTGCTACGAGAAGCCAGCATACGGGGCACTTGCACGGGGCGGGAGGTAAAGCCCGCGCCACGATAGAGCGTAAATAGGAGGGCGGGGCGCGCTGCGGACACGATGCCCGAGATGCCGCCGATGGGGCGTTATGTTGGGCCGTTTTCCTGCGGATCGCCCAGAACGTAACTTGCGCACGGCACGTAAGTCGTGGTGAGTCTCAAACAACCCAAAGTCCACAATACGGAGCAAAAACCGATGGCCCAAAAAGCAGCGAAAAAACCCGCGAAGAAAAACGCCGCGAAGGCATCCGCCCAGAAGCCGGCCGCGGCGAAGGCGAAGACGTCCAACTCCCCGAGCGCAGGGAAAGGCTTGCCCCGAAAGGCTCCGCAAACCGGCGTCGCTGCCCAAGTCCGATAGGGACGCCGGAAACGTAAAAAACCTTGCAATTTTTTTGGACGTTCGTTTCCAATCCCGCTTGCCGTGTTGGGATTTCACATGTTCCGGCTTGAGTGGCACGTTTTCCGTGTTGCGGATGAACTAGATCACTGCCCGGGAGCACCTCATCGTGGGAAAGCAAAATGCCTCGGCGAAGAAGTGAAATGCCTCGACACATTTGCGAAATTCTTCGACGGAAAAGCGAAATGTGTCGACGCATTTGTGAAATGCCTCGCGGGAAAAGCGAAATGCGCCGACGCATTTGTGAAATGCCTCGGCGGAAAAGCGAAATGCGTCGGCGAAAAAGTGAAATGCGTCGACGCATTTGCGAAATTCCTCGACAGAACTCGTACATGTGAACTTCGTGTGTCCTGTTGTCTGGGCAAAGTGAAGGATAGCCGGTTTTACGTCAACTGACCCTCATGTGATGAGGTGCAAATTAGTAAACACAAGGCGACTTTGCGCGAGTAATTCCGGCGCTCCATGCTTTCGGCGGCACTTGTCCGAGATGATAGATAGGACGAATCGGCGGCGGTACCGTTTCGCTTAATGCCGTAAAATGGGCCTTATGTTGAGGTGCTTTGCCCGCGGGTCGTCCGAAGCTTGTGGCTAAGCCCGGATTCTTTCCGGCTCCTACGCCGCCAATACGATGGATTTGCTATGACGCCGAAGGGC
>QHWY01000260.1 GCA_003223875.1 Acidobacteriota bacterium
ATCTGACCAGATCGTCCATCAAGGTGGAATTTCCCTCGTCAGCAATCCGAGTGATTGATCCAAAGGAAAGCGCTAAAGACCGCGCCGAGGTTCAGAAAACAATGGAGACCGAAGTTCTCGGGATTACGCAGTTCCCTGCAATCACGTTCGAATCCACCGCAATTGAGCGTGCCGAGGCATCCGATCGATTTCGAGTTCACGGCGACCTGACCATACGCGGCAAGACGCAGCCGGCCATTATTCCCGTAACACTCAATCGTCTGGCAGACGGCACCTATCGGGCAGTCGGCGAATACAAATTCAAGCAGACAAGTTTCGGCATCAAACCCATCCAACTTGCCGGCGGGACTGTGAAGGTGAAAGACGAACTGCAAGTCGAGTTCGAGCTGTTCTTGCAGTGAACTTCTTATGTTCCGTATAGCTCTTCTTGTCCTTCTCTCTGGGCTAGATCTCATCAAGGCTCCGACTGCTGTGCCGAGCGACAGCGGCGCCGTCGTCGTATCCGCGAGGAACGGCGAACGCCGCTGGACTGCGAATTGGACAATGGAACCGATCGAGCGCGAGGGAAAGAAAGCCGTCCGATTCACCGAACGCGGGCAGGGACACGTCAGTCCATTTCCTGGTGAGGTGCGATGGTCGATCGAGTCGACCTGGTCCGCGGAAACAGGCTTTCAGCCACTGGATTCCGAAAAGATCATAACCTCAGCAACAGGCGCACCGCTGGTAACTGAACGGAAGCATTTCGATCCGGTCAAAGGCATTGCTCAATTTGAGCGTCAGCGTGCAGGAGCACAGCCAGAGGAAGAATCCCTGACACTACCGCCGGATACTCTCATTGCTGAGGGAATCGCGGGAGTCCTACGGTACCTGATGTTCGAACAAGCCAAACCATTTCCCGCGCATCTCTTAAGCAACGAGCCGCGCCTATACAGCGTGACGTTTGAAAATCGAGGCTTAGAACATGTCAAAACTCCTGCCGGCGAATTCGATTGCTATAAGATCGAAATGGTCCCGCACCTCGGTGTGCTGAATGTGGTGCGCTATTTCTATCCGAAGGCGTTTTTCTGGTTCACTGTTGCGCCACCTCATTTCTGGGTGCGCTATGAAGGCCCTGAAAGTGGACCGAGAACACCTGAGATCATTATGGAACTCGATCGTGGCTCTCGCCGATAAGATCGCGAACACCCAAAGTTTTCGCAAAGCTCCGAAAATCTCGCACGCTTATCGAACTGCAGTGTGCTAATAGTGAAGTGACAGATTGAGGAACCGTAAGTCATGAAAAATAAATTTAGTTCGAGAATCACGCAGCCAAAGTCGCAAGGGGCTTCGCAAGCGATGCTCTACGCCACCGGGCTCTCCGATGAAGACATGCAGAAGCCGCAAGTGGGTATTGCAAGCATCTGGTATGAGGGCAATCCCTGCAACATGCACCTGCTGCAGCTTGCGGAAAAGGTGAAGGAGGGTGTTCGAGCGGCTGGGCTGGTGGGGTTCCGCTTCAATACGATTGGTGTTAGCGACGGCATCTCCATGGGCACCGACGGGATGAGTTTTTCGCTGCAGTCGCGCGACCTGATCGCGGATTCTATCGAAACGGTGATGAACGCTCAGTGGTACGACGCCAACATTTCAATCCCCGGATGCGACAAGAACATGCCGGGATGCCTTATGGCGATGGGCCGGCTGAACCGTCCTTCTCTGATGGTCTACGGCGGAACCATCCGGGCCGGTTCTCACAATGGGCAAAAGCTCGACGTGATTTCCGCCTTTCAAAGTTACGGCGAATATCTCTCCGGACGCATCGACGAAGAGCAGCGCAAGAACATCGTCCGCCATGCGTGTCCGGGCGCCGGAGCCTGCGGAGGCATGTACACGGCGAATACGATGGCATCCGCTATCGAAGTGCTGGGCATGTCGCTGCCCTACAGTTCTTCTACACCCGCGGAGGATCCATTGAAGCTGGAGGAATGCGTGCGCGCCGGAACGGCCATCCGCAATCTTCTCGAACGCGATCTCAAACCGCGAGACATCATGACGCGGGAAGCATTTGAAAATGCGATGGTGTTTGTCACCTCCGTCGGCGGCTCGACCAACGCTGTGTTGCATCTGATTGCGATGGCACGCTCGGCCAATGTCACTCTTTCTCCCGAGGATTTCCAGCACGTGACCGATCGCGTGCCGTTACTTGCCGATTTCAAACCCAGCGGCTTCTACGTCATGGAAGATCTGCATCGAGTCGGAGGGGTTCCAGGCGTGATGAAAATGTTGCTCGCGGAAGGCTTTCTCCATGGCGACTGTATGACCGTTACTGGAAAAACAGTCCGCGAGAATTTAAAAGATTTGCCCGGACTTCAAGCCGGACAACAGATCGTTCGCCCACCGTCGAATCCGATCAAGAAGACCGGACACATTCAAGTGTTGAAGGGGAATCTGGCGCCGGAAGGTTCTGTTGCGAAGATCACCGGAAAGGAAGGGTTGCGGTTCTCAGGTCCGGCAAAAGTATACGACTCCGAGGAAGACATGCTGCACGCGCTCGAACGGAAGGAGATCCAGAAAGGTGACATCATCGTCATTCGATACGAAGGCCCCAAGGGCGGCCCGGGAATGCCCGAGATGCTGACGCCGACCTCGGCCGTCATGGGAGCGGGACTTGGAAAAGACGTCGCGCTGATTACCGATGGACGGTTTTCCGGCGGATCGCACGGATTCATCGTCGGTCACATTACGCCGGAAGCACAAGAAGGCGGACCCATTGCACTCGTGCGGACCGGGGATCACATCACAATCGACGCAGAGAAAAATCTGCTGACGGTAGATCTATCGGAGAAAGAGATGGCGGTTCGCCGCGAGGCCTGGCACATGCCACCCTACAAGGCCACACGGGGAACTTTGGCTAAATACATCCGACTGGTCAAGAGCGCAAGCCTCGGGTGTGTTACTGACGAATAGAATAGATAAGAAATGACAATTGAACGGCTTTGCACAAAAAATACATCGTGGGCGCTCATAGAGCGCCCCTACAATTGCGCACCCCAAGCTGTAGGGGCGGTCTATGACCGCCCAGGATTTTTTGTGCAAAGCCCAATTGAACATTGAACAATGACAAAGCATTAAATGTTCATTGTTCAATGTTCAATTGCCAATTGTCATTTACTTCGACAGAGGATCCGGTCTTACCTGGAACTTGATCACCTTGCTCGTCGTTCCCTTGCCGCCTTCCATGTGGAATGGAGCGCGGGTGGCGTAGGTGGCCCAGATGCCCTTACCCTTCCAGCCCTTGCTGGTGTCGTCGATGCGGCCGTCGAGTCCTTTCCCGTAATAACCCATCGGGTAGGGCACGCGGAACGTCACGAACTTGCCATCGATCAATGCCAGCAATCCTTCCGACTCGTTGCCGGTTGCCAGCGGAACGTCTTTGCCGAGGCCCAGCATGTCGAATCGGTCAACGAAGTTGTAGTACGCGGAATCAGCGCTGGCCGAATCTACAGCATTCTTGTAGTTCGGTCCGGGATACGCATAGAAGGACCAGCCTTCCGGACAATGTTTACCGGTTGCGTTGGGACCGTTGAGGGGCCCCTTGCATTTGCGCCGGTCGAAGCTGGCGAGTTGCCCGCTCGAAAGTGTCGTCCACACGACATCCTTGCTGTCGACATCCATACCGCGCGGAGCGAACCCTGAGCCCGATGCCTTTGCATCGTGGAACGGCACTTCGTAGTACTCGGCGAGTGCTGTGTTTGTCGGATCGGAACCGGGAACGAGGCGAACGAGGCCTCCCGGCATACCTAAAGTGGATCCCCAGATGGCGCTATCGACCGGACTCGGGCCAACACCGTAGAACGGTACATTGATCCTCTTGTCCTTGGTTGGATCCATCGCCTGATCGACATCGACGAACGCGTCACGCTTGCCGTTGCCGTTAGTGTCGAGAATGAACGGAGTCCAGCCCTGCGCCTTGGCTTCGTCTTTGGTATCGAGGTACACCTTTGTGTTGAAGAAACCTTCGACAATGCCGCTGCCCGAGAACCAGAGCACATCTTTGTCGTCCAGATTCAAATGGTGCGTCCCGAAGCAGGTGTCGACCGTCGTAGTTTGTTTCGTCTTCGGATCGTAGAGTTCAATCTGCCGTCCACTTTGAACGATCGGAAATGCCTTGGCTGACGGATGATTGGACCCTTCGCGGCAGAACGGCATCGTCTGATTCTGGCGAACTCGCGCGGCGATCCACACGCGGCTCTGTTTGTCCATGGCGAAGCTGTGGGCGTTCGCCTGGCTCGTCCAGATCGCTTCGTCACCCCAATATGGCGAGGGCTTCACGGGTTTCGTGTCGCCTTCGCTCGGTGTCTTCGGATCGCGAACCGTCAGTTTGACCTGGCCCGCCGTATTCTTCACCGGATCGACGACAGGGACGTAATCCGCGGCAGCTTCAAGAGCGCCATAAACCGGCCCGTTGGCATTGACCGTGGGGTTCCGCTTGTCGCTCGAGATTTCATCATGCATGTACACTTTCGGATCCGCCCAATCCCACATCGTGACCACGACGTTGCGCTCTTTGCCTTGAGGCCGCAGCGGTGCGGCATCCGGTAGTGCTCCATGGGCGATCTTGTCGGTCCAGTCAGCAAACATCTTTAAAGCGCGCGGCCGGCCGACTTGGGTGAACCTCGAGTTCATTCCATTACCGGCCTGCCCGGACTGGATTCGCCGCTCCCAAGCCGCCATTGAATTCGGGAATGTGCCCAGAGCCTCGGGAATTTCGCGCGTCGCTCTGTTGCCCATTTGATGGCATCCGGTGCAGCCATCCGTGCCGACGATGTTGCGAATCCATTCGCCCTGGCTGCGCATGGCCGTGGCGATTCCATTGGCGTTTTCCCCGGTTCCTGGAAATTCGTTAGGTCGCGGCAGTTCCAATAGCGAATACCAATACTGCGCCGGATAGTACTGCGCTGCAGCGCCGGGTGCGGGAGCGACCATGGCAGAGAGATTCAACTGCTTGCCAGGGGTAGCTTTCACCTTCGGCGAATCAACGAGTCCATATCCGCGAACCCAAACGTCGTAGTTACCTTTGGGAAGATCGGGAATGAGATACCGCCCGCGATCATCGGTCACAACGCTCTTGATGAGCCGCGTGGGCGTGTCCCGCGTTTCCGCGATCACCCAAACGCCGGCCTCGGGCCCCTTGGAACTCGTAACGACACCGCCGATATCGTCGGGGTCAATTGCGACCGTAGCCTGAGGCGCGTTCTGACTTTGCACGCCAATCAACGAAAACACAATTGTCGCGGCAAATGCGATTGCCACGACCTGAAGATGCACTCTTCGTTTCATTTGAGCCCCCTAGGAGGATTTGCATTAGATTGCGAACAGTAAACCCTGAAGCGACGAACTTGTCAACTCTGTAAATCACTTAAATTGGTTACGCCTATCGTGACGCCGCAGCCGCGCTCGCAGTGCCGAAAACGATCTTACCACCAACCACGGTCATAATGGGCTTGATGTCTTTGATCGGCTTTGCACAAAAAATCCTGGGCGGTCATAGACCGCCCCTACAGCGCGCTCTATGAGCGCCCACGATGTATTTTTTGTGCAAAGCCTCTTTGATCTGGTCTGCCGGAACGGGTCAGATAATCGCGATCAAGCACTGGGACGTCAGTAGACAAGATCCAGATCGGGATTTAGTAAAATTTGACAGGCCCGGTTTTGGCAACTACGATTCGACAGCGAATAGTTGGAGAATTGCAATAAATTTCATGCCGATCCCGCTTCCTTCTTTCATCTACGGCACTGCATGGAAAAAGGACGCGACTGCGCCACTTGTCCGCGCGGCCGTAAATGCCGGTTTCAAGGCAATCGACACGGCGAAT
>QHWY01000185.1:0-20612 GCA_003223875.1 Acidobacteriota bacterium
CAAATCTCGGCCAGAATTGAAGGCATATTGGCGCCAATCAAGACCACAAACGGCGCCTGCTTCACGCCACGGTCGATGGCTGCACCCTTTCGACCGACCATGGCGTGTTGGATATGACGCGCCAATTCGCGGGATTCTTCGACCTTGTCGCGCAGCATGATCCTTTTCACTAGATCTTGAAGCTCGTGAATGGATCTTTCGGATGCCGCATTCTCGCGAGAAGCGGTCTCCAAAGCCTCGCGCGAAGACGTAAAGTTCAGAAAGTACGTTTCAACGCCTCGGGCAGCCCGCATCCGGCTCGAGTTTGCATGGATCGAAATGAACAGATCAGCCTCCTGCTGATTCGCAATGGCCGTGCGGCTTTCCAGCGGGACGAAAGTGTCGTCACCGCGAGTCATTACCACTTCAGCAGCCAACTCCGTTTGGATCAGATCCCGGAGCCGGTCCGCGACATCGAGGACCAGTTCCTTTTCGGTAAAACCGCCGGGTCCGATGCTGCCGGTGTCGCGGCCGCCATGTCCAGCGTCGATGACTACGCGCGAAAGTTTCAATCCCAGACTTCGAACAAGTGAACGCGGTCCGGCATTTGGCGGCTTCGCCGGCGTGATGAGTCTTGCTTCTCCCTCTGGAACAGGCCGCTGCGACACAGCAGGCGAAGGTGCTGCATCGGCGGCTTTGTCGGGAGCTTTTATAGTGATGGCTGCTTTTGCGGGTTCAGCCGGAGCAACCGGACCTTCAGCTGGTCCATCAGTCTGGGGGCCGTAGGAGCGGCCTCTCCCAGAGGGAGCAGCTGCATCGGATGCTGCTGCTTCTTGACCCAGCACATCGATGACTAAGCGGTCGGGATCCCGTAATGTAAAGCTGGTCACGCGGCCGATAGTGCCTACGTCCAGTACGACTCGCACCGTCGAGATGTCGTATTGTCCAACACGAATCTGCTGCAGCAATCCTGATTTGACGGGCCACTGTTTTCCGATCAGCCCTGTATTCAATCTAGCTGGAGAGATATCGATGAACACACGATCGGGGTCTTTGGCTTCCCCTTGATTGAAATGGATCTCGCCGCCAAGATCGACCACAACCCGAAGAGTATTCGGCGCTTCCCAGTAGCGGATGTTGTCCACAACGATAGTCTTCTGCACCGACATGGCCTTTAGCCGGACGAGATCCTTTTCCGCCTCATCTTTGAACGGAGTACTGGGATACTCCCGTAGTAGAAAACTCAGAGTGCGAGCCGCATCCGCGTTGTCGTGAATTTCTTCATACAAACGCGCAATCGTTATCAACGCGTTATCCGCATATCCGGTATGGGGCGTGATCAGATAAACGCGCTGATACGAGCGGATCACTTTCAGATACTGCTCGCGGCTCCGTTCAGCTTCCTTTTTGTCCTTCAGTTCGGATTCGAGTGCCTGGGCTGACATGTAGGCTTCTTTAGCCTTCGCGAGCAAGGACGGATTCTCTGCAGACTGGCCCACAATACTGGAGGAAATAGAGAGGAGCGCAGCAATTAAAACCGCGCTGGTTTTCATCTTATTGAGGCTGCACATTTTTTGCGCCTGCGCGCTTCTCTTGAGGCTGCGCCCTGCCGGGCTTAAGCGCTCCGCGCGCACTTGCGCTTTGATTCGGGCTTCGATGCGCTCCGCTTATCAATTCGGTGGTCCGATGTTCGAGAAGTGCACGACGCCACGTTCGTCAACCGTTCGGAATATCGCGGATGCTTCTCTTTGCGCATCTTTTCCAGGCTGTGATCCGAGCGGAGGCGCGGGCGTGGACGCCGGCTTCACCATCGGCCCTGACACAAGCGGCGCAGTGCGCTTCAAGTAGTTAGCACGCACCAGCCGGACATAATTGGTCGTTTCCGGAATTGGCGGAATACGTCCTAGTTTTTCGACTAGGTTTTCACCGGCGTTATATGCAGCCAATGACAAATCTAAATTCCCGTTGAACTTTTCAAGGAGGAACTTCAAATATTGCACGCCCCCTTCGACGTTCTGCTGTGGATCAAAAAAATCTTGCACACCGTATCGCCTGCCTGTTTCCGGTATGAGTTGCATCAATCCGCGTGCGCCTTTACGAGAAATCGCCCAGCGATTGAAGTTGGACTCCGTCTTGATTACGGCTCGAACGAGCGCAGGATCGACGCCGTGATTCACGGAAATGGAATCGACAAGTGTTCGAAGCGACTCGGGCATCGCCTCCGCAAGCACATCGGTCGTTTCCCCAATAACCGGCGCTGGTGGAGGAGGAGTGTTATCAACAAGAGGTGGGGTACGCTCGACGCGAGGTGCAGAGCCATTCTCTAGAAGGTTCGTAAAAACGATTCTTCCATTGGAAGTGACAACCGCTTGAATCTTGTCCTCAGCCAGCGAAGGTACGACGGAGATCAGGCAAACCAGGACCACTCCACGCCAGTCAAATTGAGTTCGAAGCACGTCCACAACCTAAAGGGCCTCAGCCAAGAAACTCAGCCACGATATTGTACACAGCTTGTAAAGCTTCTTCCAATTTTTCAGCATTTTTCCCCCCGGCTTGAGCAAAGTCCGGTCGTCCGCCGCCGCTTCCACCGACCAACGCGGCAACCTCCTTAATGATCTTACCGGCGTGCAGCCTTTTTTGAAGATCCTGAGAAACCACGGCCACCAGCGATGCCTTACCATCCGAGGCTAAACCGAGGACAACGACACCGGAACCAATTTTTGTGCCTGCATTTTCAGCTAGTTCCCGAAGCATGGACGCATCCACGCCTTCGACTTTTCGCGACACCACGGAAACACCTTTAACCGTTGCCGGGTTTTCGACCAGGTTTCCGATCTGCGACTTTGCGGCTCGACGCTTTAGCGTCTCCAATTCATTTTCAAGATGCCGCTGCTGTTCCATAAGACGCGTGATCGCCCGTGGAAGTTCGCTTCGTGGTGCCCGCAACGCGTCTGCAATCTCCTGGAGCAGATTTTCGTCTTCTTCCAAACGGACGTATGTTCCAAAACCGGTAAGAGCTTCAATGCGTCGAATGCCGGAAGCGATACTCGATTCGGCGACGATTTTGAACAGACCGACGTCGCCTGTCATTCTGGTATGCGTTCCGCCGCAGAGTTCCATGCTTACCTCGGGTATGGACACCACCCGGACTTGCTGCTGATACTTCTCACCGAAAAACGCGAGTGCGCCTTTGGCAATAGCTTGATTGATTTCCATGACTTCCGTCTGAACTGGCAGATTCCGGAAAACGATCCGATTGATCTTTTGCTCGATTTCTTCGATTTCCCTGTCCGTCAATGGCGCGAAATGCGTGTAATCGAAACGAAGGCGATCAGGAGCCACTAGCGATCCCGCCTGTTTGACATGTGTACCCAGCGTTTCGCGCAGTACTGCGTGGAGAATATGCGTGCCGGTGTGATTCGCTGCGATGCGCAACCGCCGCTCTTCATCGACGTGAGCCTGAACTTTATCGTTCAGAGCGAGGGTTCCAAATTCCATTTGCACTTTGTGAACGATCACGCCCCGAACCGGGGAATAGGTGTCGAGGACGCGCGCGACTCCCGAAGGCGAAGTGAGCGTGCCAGTATCGCCCACTTGTCCGCCGGATTCGGCATAAAACGGTGTCTGATCGAGAATGATTTCCGCTGTTTGGCTGCCGCCGATCGAATCTAGCGGCACACCATTGAGCAGGACTCCGACCACGCGGCTGCTGGATTGCCCCGCTTGATATCCGAGGAATTGAGTGCCTCCCTGCTCAACGAATTTTTCATAGGCCGGACTGACAGTCGCCTCGTCGCCCTTCCAGCTCTGGCGGGCGCGTACGCGCTGTTTTTCCAGCTCGGCTTCGAAGCCCTCCATATCGAGCCGCATCGATTTTTCGTCCGCGATTTCTTTGGTGAAATCGAGAGGAAATCCATAGGTATCGTAGAGCTTGAAAATTTCGGGGCCGGGAATGACGTTTTTGCCTGATTTGGCCAGCTGATTGATCGTCTCTTCGAGCCGCTGCAAGCCGACCGTCACCATCGCGGCGAAACGTTCTTCCTCTGTTTTAATGACCCGTGCTACGTACTCTCGCGTGTGGATCAGTTCCGGATAAGCTTCCTTCATCATCTCAGCGACGTAGCCGGACAAGGTGTATAGGAAAGGTTCCTTGTAGCCGAGCAAGGTTCCTTGGCGAATCCCGCGCCGCATGATTTTACGAAGGACGTAGCCTCTGCCCTCATTGGATGGGATGACACCGTCGCTAATCAAGAAAGTCGCGGCGCGCACGTGATCGGCGATGATCCGAAGCGAGACGTCGGAAGAGGCCGCTCCACCGTATTCCACGTTAAACAATTGACAAGCCTCATCAATGAGCGGCCTCAGCAGATCTGTCTCATAGTTGCTGATCTTTCCCTGAAGGACCGAAGCAATGCGCTCCAAACCCATGCCGGTATCGATCGATGGTTTAGGTAATGGTGAGAGATGGCCTTCGGGATCGCGGTCGAATTGCATGAACACGAGATTCCAAATCTCTACATAGCGGCCGCAATCGCAAGGGAAAGCGCAGTTCGTATGTCCTAGCTCGCTAGCAGCAGGACCAAGGTCGCAATGGATCTCTGAACACGGTCCGCAAGGTCCGGTGTCACCCATCTGCCAAAAATTGTCTTTTTCATCCAGGCGCACGATGCGGTCGCGAGCTACACCGGGACCGGAAACCCAGAATTCTGCCGCGTCATCATCTTCGCGGAAAATCGTGACCCAAAGCTTGTCGCTGGGCAGTCTGAAGTCTCGTGTCAGCAGTGTCCACGCGTAATCGATGGCCTCTTTCTTGAAGTACGCGCCGAACGAGAAATTCCCGAGCATCTCGAAAAAAGTCTGGTGGCGCCGTGTATGTCCGACATTGTCCAGATCATTGTGCTTGCCGCCGGCGCGGACACACTTTTGGCAGCTTGTTGCCATCGTGTACGAACGTTGCTCGCGTCCGAGGAACACATCTTTGAACTGATTCATTCCGGCATTGACGAACAGCAACGTCGGATCCTCGGCCGGGATCAAAGAAGAGCTTTTGACGATGGCGTGGCGGCGGTCTGCAAAGAACTGAAGAAATCGCCGGCGGATTTCATTACTGTTCAAGTCGCTCTATTTCCTCTCGAATGGCGTCCTCATCGTAACCAAGACGAAGCAGAGCCCTAAAAAGCCGGCCGGCATCGCGGGGTTGAAGAGGGCTACGCAAATTCCAATCCCTCATTTTAGCTGTGAGGGCCTCCTGAAGCGAGGGCCACTCTGTCTCAGAGACGATCTCTTCCACCAGTTTCGTTGGGATCCCATGAGCTGTCAGTTCTTCTCGGAGCTGCTGTGCACCGCGAGACTTGCGCTTTGCGACGTAGTTCTCAACGAACCGGCGGTCATTCAGAAATTTCTTCCGGACAAGGTCTTCGATGATTTCGGGCGGGACCGAGCCAAACTTGGCCTCCAGCTTTCCGCATAATTCCGCAATTGTGTAGTCGCGGCCACGCAACAGTTTGAGAGCATACGAATAGATTTCATTCACGAGTAAGTACTTGGGGGTTCGTAATTACAGTGACGCATTGTCGAGTAGCGCACATTCCCCTCCTCGCAGTGGAGGGGTGGCTGCGCCATCAAGCCGATGCTGCGAAGCCACCGAAGCGGCGCAGACGGGGTGGTCAGTTCGGCGTGACTGTAGGGTCTCGCCGGGCTGACCACCCCGTCCGCTCCGGCAAAGGATGCTTCGCGTATTTTTATTGATGTCGCGTCCACCCCTCCTCTGCGAGGAGGGGAATACGTCATCGTAATTACGAACACCAGTAATACGCTATGATACGGCGTGGCGGAACCGGCGGATAGTAAAGAGACCTAGACGCGGTGTACCGAAGCGATTCGGCCGGTGGGCCCGACGCTAATAAAGCTGTGCGAAAATTCATTATTGTTGCCGGCCTGCTTGCAAGCGCGTGCGGTTATCGTCTCGCGAATAAACAACTCAACGAAGGCGCCGGCCAAACTATCGCGGTCCCGGCATTCGTCAATAAAACGACAACCTACAAAATAGAACAGCGCTTGACCGAAGAAGTTCGACGCGAACTGATCCGGCGGACCCGGTTTAAAGTCGTGGCCGACAATGCAGGGGATGTGCTGATGAGCGGCGAAGTCTTGGGTTATAACGCAGTGCCAGTGATCTTTAACCAGCAGGGGAGAGGTTCAGCCTACACGATGCTCGTTGATGTGAGCATCCGCGTTACAGATAACCGAACAGGCAAAGTTCTGTTTCAAAATGATCGTTGGTCTTTTCGCGAGGTATTCGAGCTGTCGCAGAGCTCCAGTGAGTTCGTACCCGAAGATACCGCCGCCCTGGACCGGCTTGCGCGGCGTTTCGCGTCTTCGCTCGTTGCTTCTCTGATGCATGCAACGCGGGCGGAGCCCGCGCCAGCCCGCGCGGAGCGCAAGCGCGATAGCGCGCAGCCGCAAGAGAAGGGCGAAGCCATCAAACAATGAAATTTTCGGAATTCAGGCAGTTTCAACCGAAGCAGCGTTCTAATGTTTTCGTTTTTGTCTGCCAAGATGATTTCCTAATTGAGGAATCGCGGCCGGAATGGCAACGCATCTTTGGGACGCCGGCTGGCTCGTGGATTTTCGAGAAATACACGGCGAGAGAATTCGAGGAGATCCCGTCGAGCCGGATCGTGGATGAGGCGCTAACACTGTCGCTATTCGCCCAAAATCGGCTGATTATTGTGACTGGTGCAGACAAACTCACGAAAGGGAGAATCGAAGCCTTGGGAAAGATCCAAAGCGTACCGGACGCGTCACTTCGAGTCGTTCTTGTGACAGAAACGCATAAGCCCGTCGAATCTTGGCCAAAGATTTTTCCCGTCATCGAGATCGACTCGTTGAGGCCGGCCGATGCTGCCCGCTGGTTAATGGAGCGGTATAAAGTAACACCCCAAATCGCCCAGTATCTCACCGACAACGTTGGTACCGATCTTTATCAACTGCACAGTGAGATTGAAAAACTGCAGACGTACACAGCTAATGCACGACCAATCGAAACCCGAGACGTCGATGTGCTGATCCTGCGCTCGGAACAGTTTGGTCCTTTCGAGCTTGATGATGCGGTTTTGGCCGGCCATTACAAGAAGGCTGTTCAGGTTATCGGAGCAATGCTCGAAGAAGGCGTGGAGCCGTTAATCACGCTTTCGCGAATCGTCCGGGTATGGCGTCAGCTCTTCATCGGAAAATCACTGGTTGGAAGAAAAAGCGCGAAAGAGATCGCAGCAGCAGTTCTTGTACCGTCATGGAAAGCGACGGATTTTGCCGCCTCATGCAAGAAGTTCGAGTGGAAGCGACTCGCGTCGGGGTTCCGGCTATTGCTGAACGCCGATCGCGCCCTCAAGACATCCACGCCGAATCCGGAGGCGTATTTCGACGCCTTGCTGTGGAAGATGATTGGCTGAACCGGCTATGCAGGCAGACCGTTTACTCTTTTAGTCAGACGTGATTTGTATCTGCGCGCGGTGTTTTTCTTGATCACGCCCTTCTGGACGGACCGGTCAATAATGCTGAAGGTACCAGGCAACAATGTTTTCGCATCCGCGGTTTTTCCGGTACCAATCGCGGCCCGCAGCTTTTTGATTTGCGTCTTCAACTTCTGACGGTTCATCTGGTTAACCAGGCGGCGCTGCTGGTTTTGGCGATACCTCTTGACCGCGGACGGGTGATTTGCCATCGAATCTCCTTAAAAAACTGATGATAACAGAAAACTCGCGAAGATTCGTAGTGACTCAGTTTGAAAATTGCGGGGTTTCCCAACTGTAGCGGCGCTCTATGGAGCGCCGACAGTGCAGTAGTTTAGACATCGCCGGCGGTCATTTCTTGAGGCTGTGCGGTGCTGCGCTTGCGCTTCGCGGACCGCCGCTACAGATGAAACTGAGTCACCACCCCGAAAATTCGGTGTCTGTCCCCGAATTTCGTCCGATGTTATAATTGGTCCAGGTACGTACCTATAGGATGAAGAAAAGCATTCGAATCGGTGACGGTGTCGCCGAGTTTTTCGGAACGCACGACGGAAACATCAAATATCTCGAGTCCCTCCTTAAAGTTCAGGTTCATATCGACGGCGAGAACAATCTGACAATCGACGGCGCGGACGATCAGGTTCAGCTCGTCGAACGCTTAGTCGAAGACTACGCGCAGCTGCGAACGGAGGGCGTGAAGTTCAGTAATGGCGATCTGAAATCGATTATCCGGATCATTTCTGAAGACACATCGCAAAGCTTGAGGGGGGTCGTTTCGAGTGCGAAGACCCTTCAAGCGGGAAAGCGGAACGTCTCGCCGAAAACGCTCAATCAAAAGCTCTACCTCGAAGCCATCGAAAAGTACGACATGGTTTTTGGCATAGGGCCGGCAGGAACAGGGAAAACGTACCTCGCTGTCAGCATGGCAGTACGTGCGCTACTGGAGAAGAAAATCAGCCGTATCGTTCTGACGCGGCCGGCGGTCGAAGCCGGCGAACGGCTCGGATTTCTTCCGGGGACGCTTCAGGAGAAAATCGATCCGTACCTGAAGCCTCTCTATGACGCCCTCTACGACATGCTTGATGTGGAACGCGTGGATCGTAATATCGAGCGTGGTGTGATCGAAATTGCGCCGATCGCTTTTATGCGCGGACGGACATTGAACGATTCATTTGTCATTCTCGACGAAGCTCAGAACACCACGGCCGAGCAAATGAAGATGTTTCTGACCCGGATTGGATATGGCAGCAAGGCTGTCATCACGGGCGACATTACGCAGATCGATCTCCCGATTGGAAAGATGTCGGGTTTGATTGAAGCGCGAAACGTCATTTCCGGTGTCGAGGGAATTTCGTTCATCTATTTCAATGAGAGAGACGTCGTTCGTCATCCGCTTGTGCAGCGGATTGTCCGGGCTTATGAATCCTACAGCGCTCAGAACACCGTGCCCCAGCAGTCGCTGCAATTCGGACAAGATGCAGCCTCCAGTTAAAGAAAACTTCCTGGTTATCAACAAGCAGCGTAGGCACACCATAGAAAATGGAAGGCTTCGCCGCTTTCTGCTATCGCTTGCTCCGGCGCTTGGATTAGGGGAGCGCGCATTCTCTGTTGTTTTCGTTACGGATGAGAAGATGCGCCAATTGAACCGCGATTATCGTGGGTTCGACAAATCTACGGATGTCTTATCGTTTCCAGGAGAGGAGAAATATTTGGGCGATATTCTAATCTCATCCGAGACCGCTTATAATCAATCACGTAAATCCAGCACTCTGAGTTTTGAAACCAACGTTCGGCGCCTCATTCTACATGGACTCTTGCATTTGTTGGGATACGACCACGAAACCGATAACGGAGAGATGAGGACCATAGAACGCCGTTTGCGGCGAAGGTTCCAATGTTAAGCGAGACGGAATTACTCGCCGCTGCCCTGTTCATTGCGGGGCTGACGGTAATGTCGATCATCGAGGTCGCATTCGCGAATGTCAACAAGGTATCTCTACGCCGTCAGGTAGATGGATCAAAAGGGAAAGCCGCTGCGTCGATTGCCGCGCTACTTGATGCACGAACGGAGGTTCTGACTTCGATTCACATCATCATCCAAATGTTCCTGGTATCGGGAGCCGTGTCATTGTTCACGGCACTGGAGCGGCGGCCCATCGGATACACGACTTCGGTAGTGGCCGCGGTCGTGGTGATGATGTTTGTAATCCTGATTTTCCGTCATCTTGTTCCCCGGATTGTTACCCAGCGTAATCCCGAATTTGTCCTGATTGTTTTATTCCCGATCTTCAAGGCATCTCATGTTGTCTTGAGCCCTGTATCGCGCGTGCTCATGTCGGTCCTCAACTACTTTCATCGGATCGAAGAGCAAAAAGAACCGGCCAAGGAAGAGGAAGCTTCTGAAGAAGAAATTCAGGCATTCATCGATGCCGGCCAGGAGGAAGGAATTCTGGAACGCGACGAAGGCGAAATGATCCAGTCCATCCTTCAGTTCGGGGACATCGTGGCGCGAGACGTGATGACGCCGCGCACGCAGATTGTGGCAATTGACATAAACTCGTCCGTCGAAAAACTGCTTCAGCTTGTGATTAACAAGCGTCATGCCCGGATTCCCGTTTATCGGGACGACCTTGACAATGTTGAAGGTATCATTCATGAGCGCGACTTGCTGCGTGTCTGGCAGAGGGGCGACAAGCTCGAGAATTTCCGCTCCCTTATCAAGCCGGCCTATTTTGTTCCGGAGACAAAACCCGTCGACGATCTCCTCCGGGAGATGAAGCAGAAAGGCGATCAAATGGTATTGGTCGTCGATGAGTACGGCGGAGTGTCGGGGCTGATCACAATGGAAGATCTCATCGAAGAGATTGTCGGCGATATCCGTGACGAATCGGAAGCCGATGCCGATAAAGTCGTTGAAGAGAGCCGTGGCGTGTTTATCGTGCCCGGCAGCCTCGAGCTCACTGTACTCGAGGAAAAATTGGGAATTCCATTCCTTGCCAAGACGGATTGCACCACGGTCGCGGGCGCGGTCATCGAACTGTTTGGACGAGTACCCCTTCCAGGAGAAAAGATCGAGCACGGGGGAGTCGAGGTCGAAGTACTGGAGGCCGAGCGCAGGCGCGTGCGCCGTCTCCGGTTAAAGCCTCTGGTCCCGAAGCGCATGACTTCTTAGCTTCATGAAATCCGGATTCGTTTCGATCATCGGACGGCCGAATTCCGGAAAATCCACACTGCTCAACCATCTCGTCGGCGAGAAAGTTTCCATCGTTACGAATAAACCGCAAACCACACGGCGCGTCGTGCGGGGGATCGTGACCAGGCCTGAAGGGCAAATCGTTTTTCTCGACACACCGGGCATTCATAAACCGATTCACCGAATGAACGAACGCATGATGAAAGCAGTGCGGGAAGCAATGGCGGATATCGATCTCATTCTGCTCATCGTTGATGCCTCCGCTGAATTCGGACGGGGAGATGAGTTCACGCTTGACTTGTTGAAGGCGGTTACCGGAAACAAATTTCTCCTGCTAAACAAAATTGATCTGGTCGAAAAAAAGAACTTGCTTCCTGTGATCGAGCGGTACTCAAAGTTGGGTGATTTCGCGGAGATCGTTCCGATCTCGGCATTGTCGGGTGAGAACGTGGACATGTTAACCGGTCAAATTCTCAAGTACCTTCCCGAAGGCCCGATGTTCTATCCAGCCGATCAAATCAGCGATCAACAAGAACGTGCCATTGCTGCGGAAATGATCCGTGAAAAGCTAATCCTTCTAACCGAGGAGGAAATGCCATATTCGACGGCAGTGGTGATCGACCGGTTTGAAGAGGACGCAAAGCTTCACCGCATCTTTGCCACCATTTTCGTTGAACGCGATTCCCAAAAGGGCATCATTATCGGCAAGGCAGGACAGAAATTGAAAGAGATTGGAACCGAGGCGCGCAAGGAACTGGAATCGTTCTTGGGACGAAAGGTTTTCCTCGACCTTCACGTGAAAGTGAAAAAGCGCTGGCGTGATGACGAAGAGACTCTCAGAAGCCTAGGTTTGGGCGGTTGAACCATTCCCCTCCTCGCAGAGGAGGGTGGCGCGACAGCTTAATGGAAGCTGGCGCGCCGGGGTGGTCAGTTCGGTGAAACTTTGGTTCCGAACCGACCACCCCGTCTGCGCCTTCGCTACGCTCGGCGCATCCTCCCCTCCTCTGCGAGGAGGGGAATACTCTTACCACTCGTTATAGGGTTTTCCGTCCGACGAAATCGCGGCCGACCCGCTGTGAACGTCCACGATGCCGCTCTCGGTCTGTTCTGGTGAAGTGACCGATGTATCGGTAGCCGGTTGCCATGTCGAATTGGAATTGGTCATCGGATCTATCGGCAGTTCGCGAAAATAACCGCCATCGACGAGGTCTTGAAGGTTTGCAGGGGCCTTTTTTTTATCGGCAGTGTACTGATCGATCACACGCCGCAGTTCACGTAGGTTGTCCTTCAAGACGGTCTCTTTGGCATTGAGAACCACAGCCCGGTACATCGGGATCGCGATGGAGGCCAAGATGGCGATCATCGCGATCACGATCATCAGCTCGAGAAGAGTGAAACCGTGAGCATTCCCCTCCTCGCAGAGGAGGGGTGGATGCGCCGAGCGAAGCGAAGGCGCAGACGGGGTGGTCAGTTCGGCACATTGCGCCCGTGTGACCACCCCGGCGCGCCAGCCCGCTGGCTGTCGCGCCACCCCTCCTCTGCAAGGAGGGGAATGTCTGAGCACGTTACCAGTCTTTATATTTCGTCCCATCTAACGCAGTTCGCTGCGACTTCGTATAGATATCGAAAACATCTTGACCACCCCAGGAGTTGTTCTTCGGATCATCCTGATAGGAACGCATTCCCCATTCGGTGGAGTTGGTCATCGGATCGGTCGGTATGCGTCTCAAAAGCTTCAGTTTCTTGCCGACCGTGCCGTTCATATCCACCCCCTCCGCCAATACTTTTAACGACTCCGGGTATCCCTCGGTGTCCACTTTAACAGGGATAATGCCCCGGTCCGATGCGTCCTTATATTTGTCGATCGCTGTGCGCACCTCCCGCAGAGCTTCGCGTAGCGCAACCTCTTTTTGACGCTGGATCGAGTTTCTGGCCAACGGCACCGCCACACCGAGCAGAATCGAAATAATGAAAACGGTGGCGATCAGTTCGATCAGTGTGAAGCCGGGCGGGTGGGCCGCCGGCACCGATTGCAGTTTTCTCATGGAGCTAAGACGCGCACCTCCGCTCCCCGGCCGGTCGCGACATTTTGTTGTGGATCGCGGATACGAAAGTCCGTGATGCGGATCGTCGAATCACCACTCCGCATACCGCGCGCGAGGGTCAGCGTGACGAGATTACCGGTTCCCGAGACCGCGGGGGCTCCCGGAGGTCTTTCAAGAGAGATCCGGAGCGTGCCGCTCTCCGTTTCCAGTCGTTGAACGAAAGCCACAATTTGTCCGTCGCTGCTAAGAAGGCCACCGTCGTGAACTTCGCGAATGTCCACGGCGCCAGGCTCGAACGAAAGTGTCAGATCCACGCCAAAGAAATCCATCCCATTTCCCGCGATATTGAGCGTTTGCGTTCCCGTCGCTGGCAATGTCACCGGCGAGGGGACAAAAACGACCGTCGAATTCGTCTGCCGCTGCGCTTGCGGTTGCGTATTGGGAGGCGCTGCTGGAGGGCCCGCTGGCGGCGTCACAGCAGGCGGCTGGCCCGCTGGTGGCTGCACCGCAGGAGGCGTCGCCGGTGCCGCTCCCGGCACGGTGGGAGCGGGGGAACCGATAGCCGGCACATTTGGACTGCTTCGAAGCCGTGGAATCGTTTCCGAGCCCGTGTAAAGTCCCCGCAGATTCGTGGCGGTGATGTCCGGCATACGGATAATGTGCGGTGTCAGCATAATGATGATTTCGCCTTGATCCCGGCCCTTTACTTCTTGTGAAAACAAATATCGCAGTATTGGAATATTTTTGAGTCCGGGAATGCCATTGAGCGACGTCGATTCGCTCTCGGTAATAATTCCACCCAGAATATTCGTTTCACCCTCGGCCAGACGGATTTCATGCTGCACCTGTCGATTCGTAAGCACCGGTTGGGTGACGCCGCCCACGTTCCTATCTCCAGCGAGGGCGCGCACCTGAACCATGACTGTCATCGAGATCTCGTGGTTGAGGAGCACGCGAGGCGTTATATCTAAGTTTACGCCAACATCGACAAATTGGAAGTTGACAACCGGCGTTCCGGTTGCTCCCACAAATGCGGGTTGAAAGCTGCCGGACGCGATTGGAACCTGGGATCCGATTCGAATTGAAGCGAGTTTGCCATCGGTTGCGCGGATCCGCGGGTTTTGCAGCAGCTTTGTAAGGTTGCTCGTCGCGAGAAACGTTGCGGTTGCCGGTGGAATGCTAATAGAGAACGAGCTGCTGCTTCGGGGAATTCTATTCAATGGATTTACATTTCCAGTAGACGCGCCCGTTCCTCCGGTTCCTCCAAATGTGCTGACGGCCGTTCCCTGGGGTGGCACAATCCCAAGTTGCCGGGCAAGATTCCGGTCGACTTCGAGTATCACCGCGTCCACAAGTACTTCGGGTTTAGCTTTATCCAGATCTTCAATGATTTTTTCCGCGATGGCGACGCGATCGGCTGTATCGCGAACGATGATGGCATTCATTGCCGTGCTGGACATCAAATACCGCATATTGAGCAGGGTGCGAAGTGTAGTGATGGCCTCGGTCAGTTCTGTCGATGTGACGCTGTTCGTCATGTAGAGTGTCTTCAGGACGAGCTCGTCGTAATCTCGCCGCTTGGTTTGGTTGTCCGGAGAAACAAGAATCGTAGTCTTATTGACCGGCTTCCAGAACGAGCGGGTCTGCAGAGCCAGGATGTCGAGAGCTTCGAAGATATCGACCCTGTTTAGGTCGATTTGAATCCTGATACCGCGGAAATCCGGATCAAAGATCACATTGAAGCCGGCCAGCTCGGCTAAGGTTTCGAATGCTATCTTGCTGTCCTGCGTCATATGAATATCGATTGGCCCACGAGTTTTTGGTTCGAGTTGCGATTGCGGGGTGGGATCCGTGCGCGTTTCTTCCTTGAGTTGTTCGAACTGAATCTCCGGTTCAGGCTCTTTGCGGCTGCGGCTGTTTAGGACTTCATTTACTTTGGCCAACTGCTGTTCCGCCAGCGCATGGGTAGGATCGATCTCAAGGACACGGGTGAATTCCGTTTTTGCTGTTTGATAATCCTGCTTCTCGAGAGCACGTCGTCCCGCTTCGAAATGTTGGAAGGCCGCGTTGTAGCGCGCTTGCTCGTACTTGAGCCGGTACTCGTTATTCCGCGGATCCTGATCGAGAGCGGCCTTGTATTCAGTCATTGCCTTGTCGAAATCCTTGGTCACTTCGGCACGGCTGCCGCGCGTGTAGGCGCTCTTGGCGGCGCAGCCTGCAACGCTGATTGCTAAAACAGCAACAACGGCGAATAATGTCCTGTTAGGTTTAAATGTGTAGTGCGCGTTCATTTTCTGGACCTGCATGATTGATCAAAGAAAAAGGATTTTTGCCGTCAACCTTTGGCTGACTGATTTGGCTTTGACGACGGTGAGTTTCTTTTTGGCCTACCGCTTTCGTTCCTTGTTTGAACTGAAGGGCCACACGGTGATGCCCGTTCAGACCTACTTTTGGCATCTTGCAATCATCCTTCCAACATGGGCTTTGCTGCTGCCCGTCTTTAGCGTTTATTCCGAGCCGACGCTGCCGTCCTTGAACCAAATCGGACGGCTTTCCAAGGCGATAGGTTTCGCGTGGCTGCTTGTCGCGGTTTTGATTTCCTTTGTGAATCCGGATGCCTCGAATCGCATCATCGTTTTGTCCACGTTGGTCATCAATTACATCCTTCTTGTTTCGTATCGAGTCGTTCTGATGAAAGTCAAGAAACACAGTGTCCTCGACGTACGCCACGTGGCTGTGGTGGGCAATGAGAACACGGCACGTGAATTTGCTCGAACGATCGAACGTCATGATATGTGGGGATTGAAACTCATCGGTATCTTCGGCCGCGACGAGGTTCGAACACTGCTGGAAGGGGGAGGCGTCGATGAACTGATCATTGCGGTGGATCGCGAAAGCCTTAATGAGTACACCGATATCTTCTTGCTCTGTGAAGAGCTCGGAATCACGGCACGCGTCGTGATGAATTTCTTTCCTCATTCGATAGCGCGAATGGAGCTGCAGGAGTTCGAAGGCTTTCCGCTTCTTTCTTTCAGCACGACGCCTACGAATGAAGCGCTGATGTTTGTGCGCCGAATTCTCGATATGCTGTTAGCCACGCTCATCCTCATCCTTTTTGGGCCCCTAGTGATGTTACCGGCAGCCATTCTCATCAAGCTGACGTCGCCCGGTCCGGTTTTGTTTAAGCAGAAGCGCTGCGGCCGGAACGGGCGCGTTTTCACGATGTACAAGTTCCGCTCCATGATCGGTAACGCTGAGCAGCGTCGCTTCGAGCTGGAGGCGTTCAATGAAATGGATGGGCCGGTTTTCAAATCTTCCCGTGACCCACGAATCACCAGCATCGGCAAGATTATCCGGCGCCGCAGCATCGACGAACTTCCCCAGCTGTTCAATGTTTTGCAAGGCCACATGAGCCTGGTTGGTCCCCGACCTCCGCTGCCACAAGAAGTGGCACGCTACGAGCGTTGGCAGCGGCGCCGGTTGAGCATGAAACCCGGCATGACTTGCCTCTGGCAAATCAGTGGCCGCAACGAGGTCAGCTTCGAAGACTGGATGAAGCTCGACCTCACCTATATTGACAACTGGTCCCTTCTGTTGGATTTAAAAATTTTGCTCAAGACGGTACCCGTCGTGCTTTTAGGGAGGGGAGCGAAATGACAATTGGCAATTGTCATTGTTTTTAGAAGCAAGCCGCAAACCCCTAGAGTGAACCGGGTTATAATTTGAAGTGTCTATAATACGAGGTCATTTATGAAACATTTAGTGGCTGCAGTCTTACTAGCCTTAGCCGTCACGCCGGGCGGTTTTGCCGCCGGGAAAGGCCCCGAAATCAATCTTGTCGATAACAAGCTTTCTATTGACGCCCAGACTGTTTCGCTGGGCCGGTTGTTACGCCTGTTAGATCTTGCTACTGGAATGCAGTCGAAGGTTCCGGCAGAGCTTGCGGAGCGCAATATAAGTGTTAAATTTTCAGGCCTGAGTCTGGAGGATGGTGTTCGAAAGATCTTCCAGGGGCAGCCCTTCGATTACGTTATTGTCGAGCGGCGAGGAGTCATTGTCACTTCGGCGTCACAGACTCAGGTCACGGAATCGGCGCCGATTTATAACGCTCCCCAGCAACAGGCCCCGTTTACACCTCAGCCCATTGAACAGCCATTCACACCCGATTTTCCGGCCATGGCTATACCTCAGCCGGGCCAGCCGCAGATGCCGCAACAGCAACCGGCTATGATCCAGACGCCGTTCGGACCTATACCAAATTCGCGGGCGGTGCAACCTGTTCCACAAATCATCCCGCCTGCACCTGGACAGCAGAGTCCGCTTTTTCCCGATCAGCGGCTGAACCAGCCGGGCACGGTCGGCGTGGCGCCTGCGCCGAGTCCTTTCGGAACGCCCAGCCCGTTTGGGGCCCCTCAAAACAATCCGAACAATTTCAATAATCCGTTCGTTGCTCCCACGGTGTTTGGCGTTCCAGGTGCGAACCAGCCCAGACCGTGAAGGAAATCGCGGTCAACCGCCAAGCCTTCCATAACTACGATCTGCTTGAAAAATTCGAAGCCGGCCTTGTGTTGACGGGCACTGAGATCAAATCGGCCCGCGAAGGCCGGGTAAATCTGAGAGATGCGTACGGACTCGTCAAAGCGGGAGAAGTTTGGTTACTAAATTGTCACATTAGTCCGTACTCCCACGGGAATTTCGCCAACCACGATCCTTTGCGCACGCGAAAGTTATTGTTGAAGCGGTCGGAGATCAACCGTCTGATTGGGCGAACGACGGAACGCGGTTTGACGCTGGTTCCGCTGCGAATGTATCTAAAAGAGGGGCTACTAAAATGTGAGCTTGCTTTGGCGAAAGGACGGAAAATCCACGATAAACGTGAAGTCTCTCGGCGCAAGACGATTGAAAAGGAAGCTAAGCAGGCGGTGAGTGAAAGGAAATAATGGAATTTGAAATTCATGAGTCGGTAGAGGGAATTCAGACTGACGCGATCGTCGTGGTCCTTCCCGAAGGCGCCGATCGGTGCGACGGCAGGTTTGCAGCGGCTGCCCATCCGCTGTTTGCAGGCGGAGATCTTCCATTAAAACCCCTCGAGACACTCGTCCTTCCTGGAACCCCGAAGATTGTTTTCGTTGGATTGTCTAAATCGGCTGATCCCGAAGCATGGCGTCGCGCAGCCGCTACAGTGGTCAGGCGCTTGAAGAAAGTAAAAAGGCTCGCTTTTGCCGGTGGTGATGTGCGGGCAATGGTTGAAGGCGCTTTGATCGGCAATTTCTCTGTTGAGGTCTATAAGACTTCGAATAATAGAGAATCGATTGAAAAAGTCATCTTCGCAGGTGCCGACAGGAAGACAGTGGAAGAAGGCATCATCACGGGCGAATCGATCAACTGGGCTCGTGCTCTCATCAATGAGCCAGCTAACCGGAAGCCGCCTCGAGTCATTGCAGAACGCGCTCAGGAGATGGCCGCCAGTATTGGCCTGGCTGTCGAAGTTCTTGACGAAAACCGAATCCGCTCCTTGAAAATGGGCGCGCTGCTCGGCGTCAGCCAGGGCAGCGAAGAACCGCCACGCGTGGTGGTGTTGAAGCACATGGGTAATCCCAATTCGAAGAAAGTACTGGCATACGTTGGGAAAGGAATCACGTTCGATTCGGGCGGCATAAGCATCAAGCCCGCTGAAGGCATGGAAAGGATGAAGTACGACATGGCCGGCGGCGCGACCGCTATGGCAGCGCTCCGGACGCTTCGGTTGCTTCGCGCTCCCGTAAACTGCTTGGCCGTCGTCCCGCTTTCTGAAAACATGCCTAGTGGCCGTGCTCAGCGCCCCGGAGATGTCGTTGAATCGATGTCCGGAAAGACGATCGAGATTATCAATACCGATGCGGAAGGACGTCTCATCCTGGCCGATGCATTGGCTTATGCCCGGAGTCTGGGAGCCACGCATTTGGTCGACCTTGCAACCCTGACGGCTGCTGTACGCATTGCTCTTGGTCCATTCCGTGTAGGTGTGGTGGGCAATGATCAGACATTCATCGATTCATTTCTGGCGGCTGCCAAACGCGTGGGCGAAAAAATGTGGCAGATGCCTCTGGATGATGAATATCGCGATCTCATCAAGAGCACGGTTGCGGATATCGCGAACTCCGGCGGACGATATGCGGGAATGATCACGGCCGCCAAATTTTTGCAAGAATTTGCCGGCACTACGCCATGGATACATCTCGACATCGCCGGCACTGCCTGGAACGACGAAGACAAACCTTACCTGCCGAAAGGTCCGACGGGTATCGCAATGCGAACGCTTGTCGAGTTTGGATTGGGGTTTGGGAATGCGTAGGGATGAACAAGTCCACTCGTCGCAGAGGAGGGGTGGCGCGAAGCGCCGGGGTGGTCAGACCGGCAAACCGTTTCAGCCTAACTGACCTCCCCGTCTGCGCCTTTGGCGCAGCCTCCCCTCCTCTGAGAGGAAGGGAATGTGAGGCGAAATGCCTGAAGACTTGCCAATCTATTCCGAGTCCGTGCTGCGAACGAGATCGCAGTTTGCGGATTTGGAAAAGCTGAAGAGTGTCGGCACCGCTACGGTCTGGGAAAAATCTGACAAGTTCATCGAACAGTTTGAGGGCGCAGTCGATGTCCGGCATGCTCGTGAATCGTTGACCGCATTGACCAAACCCAACCTGCTCCACGCCCATGCAATCCTCTTCAGCGGCCGGGAGAACGCGGGTATTCTGCGGCAGGAAGCGCTCAGTCCTGTATATCGGGGTCAGGATTGCCCTGCGCCGCAATTCATCGATCGCTCTCTGCAGAATTTTTTCAATTGGCTGTCGGCGGAAAGTATTTCGGAGATTCATCCGCTCGAGCGGGCGGCCCTCGTGCTCACGCGGATAGCCGATATATGGCCGTTTGGATTCGGCAATCTCACTATTGGACTGATTTCCGCAAACATGTGTCTTGGCCAGGCTGGCTTCACTCCATTCTTTTTTCCGCCGGAATCTGCGAAAGAGTTCGACACGGCTGTCGCTCAAGCGATGGTTATCGAAACTCAGCCGTTGGTGAACGCAATCTACAAAACCGTTAAACGGGAGATGCAAGCGCTTGTCCCGCGATGATCGGTATTCGAGACAAACACGATTCACGCCGATCGGAGAAGAGGGCCAGAGACGGCTCGCCTCGTCACGCGTACTGCTGATCGGGCTGGGAGCGCTTGGCACCGTCGTCGCGGATCAGGTCGTGCGCGCCGGCGTTGGATTTTTACGGATGGTGGATCGCGATTTTGTCGAGCTTTCCAACTTACAACGGCAATCGCTCTTCGATGAAGAAGATGTCAAGAACAACCTTCCCAAGGCCGTTGCTGCGGAAGCCAAACTTCGCCGTGTGAATTCCTCCGTGCGCCTCGACGCCAAAGTGGACGATGTGAATCCCACGAATATCGAAGACTATATTGCCGATGTCGATCTCATACTCGATGGGCTAGATAATTTTGAGACGCGTTTCGTCCTCAATGACGCATGCGCCAAGAATCGAAAGCCCTGGATCTATACGGCCGCGGTCGGGAGCTATGGTTTAGTGATGCCCGTCATTCCTGGGGCGACTCCGTGCCTGCGCTGTCTACTGGGCAACCTCCCGGCTCCTGGCAGCTCGCCGACATGCGAAACGGCGGGTGTTGTGGCCCCGATCACGCATATCATTGCTTCCATCCAGGTGGCCGAGGCAATGAAGTTTTTGACAGGACATCTCGCCCCTTCCGACGTTCGCTTGACGGCCTACGATGTATGGTCCCATCGATTCCAACGCATTGATGTGGGTACGGACTCGATGGCGGCGTGTCCCGCCTGCTCGAAAGAAAATTTCCAGTACTTGAATGGAAATTCTCTCCGCACGATCACA
>QHWY01000185.1:20651-24238 GCA_003223875.1 Acidobacteriota bacterium
CTTATTCCCGGCGTGAAGGGCGATCTCAATTTTGACGAACTCTCGAAATCGATCGCCGCATTCGGACCTGTGCAATTTAATGAATTCCTTTTGAAGTGTTCGTCGCCACCTTACGAGATCACCCTATTCAAGGATGGCCGCGCCATTATCAAAGGAACCGAAGAAGCTGGCCTTGCACGATCGGTGTACTCGAAAATGGTCGGGCTGTGACCGTGGACAGCGCTGCCCCATTCCCCTCCTCGCAGAGGAGGGGTGGCGCGGCAGCCAGCAGGCTGGCGCGCCGGGGTGGTCAAATCGGTGAAACGTCCGGCCGTTCTTCTATTGAGGCTTCGCCCTATCGGGCTCGCGCTTCGCGCCAGCCGGTCTGCGCCTTCGCTGCGCTCGGCGCAGGCACCCCTCTGCGAGGAGGGGAATGTGGGCCAGTACTACTTGCACTCGTATGTACACTCTGGCTACACAGCGTCGAAGCCTTGGCCGGAAGCGACCGTCTCGTCTTCGGATTGCAAGCTGCTTACGGCTTGGAAAACGGGATTCCTCGCAACATTTCGCATATCCAAATGCTTTATGCGCAGCCGCAGGTTGGCATCATTGTCTGGGATTTTCCAGAATCAAGGTTACTCATCAAACGGTTCGAAATAGTAAGTGAAGGGATCATTGGCGGAGCAATTCATCCGGGCGGGCACCTTCTAGGAGATACCGTGATGTTCCGTGTCTCTGGAAATCCCAGAAGAAAGTTCATTCCGTTTTTCAATGTGTCTTCCGGACCCTTACGCACAAATCTCGATGAAAAAGCGCCGGAGCTTGGCGGCCATGTTCAGTTCATCTCGCAAGGAGGGGTGGGCATACAGCGTCGCCTAAACGTGAAACAATCCGTCGTGATGGAGTACCGTTACTTCCATATGTCCAATGCAGGATTGACTAAACCTAACCCCGGCTTCAACGGTAGCATGTTATCCATCGGGATGCGGTGGAACCCAACGAAGTAATCGGCCGTTCTACATCCTCGGCCGCTTCATAAAAGGCCACCAATTCCGCAAACACGCCGGTACATCAACGTCATTCGCGGAATTGGCGGCCGGCCTGTGTTAGGTCCACATACGGGTTGCGGAGTCAACTTTGGTATTGCTGCCATGTCTTTCACCTCCAGAGGCGGATTTGATCGCGTTATTTATGTTCAACTTCTGGAACGCCACGGGTCTCCTCCCCATGACACAAGCCGTCGTGATCTTCGGCTCGAACCTATAGAGCCGCCGAACAGCGAGTAGGAATGAAATCCTCAGTTTCATCCAATCGATGGTTTTTTTCGACCCGGAGATGATCTGCACGTCTCACGTTGAGCGTAGCAACCTTAGCATAAGAACATTTCTCCGGCGAATGACGCGTCTCTGTTTGGGCTTCAGCAAGAAGCTCGAAAACCTGAAAGCGGCTGTCGCGTTGTACTTTGCCCACTACAATTTCTGTCGGATTCACGGTACGCTGCGCGTTACTCCTGCGATGGAAGCCGGACTGACGGACCACATCTGGACAATCAACGAATTACTTTTGGAGACGGCATGAAGGCCATATATGAAATTCGCCGACTGAGAGAAACCGCCTATACGCCCCTTGGGTCGGTATGGGAGGGAGAAGACGCCGAACTAATAGAACGGATGTTGAATATCTACCCACGCCGTGCGCCACGGCGAATTCTGGATGCCACGGTTAATGAAGGTCGTTTCTGGCGTGGAAGCACACGTCGGGTAGTCGGAATGGATATTGACTGCATCCATAAGCCGTCAATTGTGGGCGATAACCTGAAAATGCCATTTGCCAACGCCGCATTTGATGTCGTTGTCTATGATCCGCCACACATTCCTAACCAGGGCAGGGACAGAAGCAAGGACTTTAATCAGCGGTTCGGCTTAATCGTGAAGTCGTGGAAAGACAATAACTACAGTCTGTCGCACACATTCCCCATGTTTCTGTCAGAAGCATATCGAGTTTTGCGTCAGGAAGGCATACTGCTTTGCAAAATCACAGACTACGTTCATAACCACCGCTATCAGTGGGCGCACATTGAACTTGTCAGAGCTGCCCAAGAACTTTATTTTTGCCCATGCGATTGCATCATCAAAATCCGCAAAGCTCCCATTATTGATCCAAAATGGAAAATCTCACATCATTCGAGGCGACAGCACTGCTATTGGCTGGTGTTTCGCAAATCGGATCGGTGTGAATGAACTTAGTCTGAGATCTTGATGTCCCATTCCTGAAGCATGGCGCACGCTGCGACAGGGAAATTCCGAATCTGGCATTTTCCATCGGAAC
This sequence comes from Acidobacteriota bacterium, assembly GCA_003223875.1. GTDB lineage: Bacteria > Acidobacteriota > Terriglobia > 20CM-2-55-15 > 20CM-2-55-15 > 20CM-2-55-15. Next base: position 22,959 of record QHWY01000185.1, read on the forward strand.
CATCAAAATGAACCCGGAAGATTCTCCCATCGCTTAGAATAACATCCGCACCTAAACTTTGACGCCCAGTGCGCCTTCCAACAGGATGTAATTGGGCGGAGCTAATCAATTCCAGATTATCAACCGGGATCTCTAGTAATTGGTAATGGACCAATGGCAGTCGCCACACAGCACGAAGCATCAAAATGATGTCGTATCTAGCCAAATGTTCAAGGACTCTGCTTATCAGCGTTGGCGCGTCCCACGGTTCTCGCTCAGTCGTGCACAATTTCGTAATACTGAGTCGGTCTTCGTTGGTTCCGAGTCCGGTTTCAGTCTTTAGGGAAATTTTTTTGTTCTCAACCAGCAAATCATGGCCCGACATATTGCGTGCGCTGCTGGTAATAAGCGTGAATGGTTTCTTGATCCTCCTGAAAGCTTGCTCAACGAGTGCTTCGAAATAGATTCCTTGCGGTGGAACCGTAGGGTAAATCGAATGATGAATATTGACTAGGGCATGGATAGCGATCAAGAATCCTTCGGTAAATACTCCGGTTGGCTGCGGCGTGGACACGCCGTTAGTCTAGCCGGACTGCCAAATGGCCACCAACACGCCAATGCACCATTACCGGTTTTTCACATCATTTTGATGTGAAATCGGGTAGGGTATAACTTGCGGCAAAGCGAGACCCTCACTCTACCTTGTGCCAGAGCGAGAAGATTGTATGGCCTCGGCTATAGCATTCGCGCGATCCTTCCTCCTGTAGTACTATTACAGTGTCAAGGCGCTTTGAATGTCGATATCCTGGATCAAGCTCTACACAGCAGCCTTCCTGATTGTTGTCGTCGTGTTTCCGTGTGTGTCGGCGGATGACGACCTTGTGAGTCTCCGCACACTGACCATCAACGATACAGACGACGATGGAATGCACGCGGTCCCAAGAACTCCCGCGCTCGGTATTGAGCTTCAACTGGACAGGATGTTGGAAGAGCACGATACCTTCCAGGTTACGACCCTCTATCTCTTCGCATTTGTACTTTCCTTTTGCGCCGTTGTCTGCTCGTTTGCTGTTTCCACGTTCCGCCGTGAACTGCCGGCCTACGGCGGACGCGCCCCTCCAGTCCCTTTCTAAATCTACCGACCCCAATTTCCAATCCCGTTTAGAGAGGTTTCAGGTGAAGCGACTGACTTATTTTCCTTTGTTCATTTTGTTTGCCACGGCCTTACCAGCCGAGCCACAACTGGCTCGCCCCCCTCGACTGACGCTGCCTCAGGCGGAAGCTTTGTTATTGCAGCGTAA
>QHWY01000186.1 GCA_003223875.1 Acidobacteriota bacterium
GCAGCGCTTCCGCCCACGTCCGCGCTCCAGATACTGCCGTCAGGATCTTGCATGACATCGTACGGGCTGGCGTTTTGCCTCGGGACTGTATACTCGGTGATCCTGCCGGTCGTCTGATCCAGCTTCGCCAGCTTACCGGGACGCTTGCCCGCGGCCCAGATGCCAAACCAAATATTGTTTTGAGCATCCACATTCAAGCGCCGCACCTGAGCGGGATAGGTCGGTGGCGCGAAGATCGTCCAACCATTGTTGTGCGTATCGAACTTCGCGATGTTTCCGGAATCCCACATCGCCATCCAGATGTTGTCGTTCTTGTCGGCGATCACTCCGTAGACAATCGCATTCGCTTCCGGAACCGGAAAGACGGTTACTTTCTTGGTCTGGCGGTCATACTTGCTGAGCGCGCCTCCCATAATCCAGCCGACGTAGATGTTGAGCTTCGAATCGAAGGCGATCGATTGGGCCCACTTGATCTGATTCCGAACGACGTTGTCCGGATCGAGAGGAATCATCTGATCGAACTTCTCGGTCTCGGGATTGAACGCCAGCAGGCGCTTCACACTGCTTGGCTGCACTCCAGAATGTTCCGGCAGCCAGATCATACCGGTGGGATCGATGTTGACTTCATGGATACCATTCTTCGGATCAGGCAGCTGGAAATCCTTCTGAACTCCAGTCCGCGGATCGAGCTTGACCAAGCGGTGAGGATACCCGCGGTCGGTCAGCCACACGTTGCCGTCGTGATCGAATCGCACATCCTGACCGGCGCGCCGGCCGACGAAACCCGCCTTCAGATCCTTGTACTCGGGAGCATTATTCCCCTTGCCCGGAGGATCCGGCGGCAGGTAATACTCCATGTACATTGCTTTGCCGAGTTTCGCTTCGTCGAGCGGCATTTCCTGGTCGATACGCACGGCGCGAGGCTTGGCATCCGGGCCGAAGTTCTTCACCAGATACGCAAGCAGGTCTTCGCGGTCTTGCCGATTGAACCGTAGTGCGGAGGCACGATAGTTCAGAAGCCCCTCGGCGTACGAAGCCGCCGGGCGGTCCCAGTTCGCTTTACCCATCATGCGATCCAGACGCGCCGTCCAGGTGGCCAGGTTGGCAGGCCGTCCTGGAAGGAAATTCTCACCGTGGCAGATGATGCAGGTTCGTTCTGCCACCTCGCGTCCGGGGCCCGGTGGATAGACCTCGTCATAGGCTTGCTCGATGTTGACTATTGAATTCGATTCGGTATTGGTCTCGAGAGCATTGACGACGGTCCGCTGCGAAGAGGCCGCAACCGGGTGAAGCGACAGCTTCAGCTTTGGGCTTTCTCCCGCCTTCACCGTCAGCTTCTGAACGTCCGATTCCAGACCCTTCGTACTGACCTTCACTTCATAGTTGCCGGGAAACAGAGACACCGCTCTGAACTGCCCGGCATTCGTGTAAACCATGTATAGAATCCGCTTGTCTGTGTTGCGGATGAACACCTGCGCCGCCTTGAACGGCATCGCGGAATCCACCGCCCCCGAGAGACTGGCAGTGCCCACGCTTCCTCCGCTTTGTGCAGGCAGCGGTTTCGCGCCAGCCAATACGCCCAGACCGAGGAATATGCATACGGCCCCTAAACTCGCCATCAGCTTACCCATTCGTACCCCCTTTAGAACGACGTTAGACGACGTTGATTGCATATTCTAACGCTCATTCCTGCATCAATGCGAATGTCCAGATCGAGCCGCCCGTCGGCACCTTAGCGGCCGCGTAGCGAGTCGCAAGAATACCGCCGAGACCAGACGCCACTGTCACGTATTGGCGGCCCTTGTGCGTATATGTGATCGCGGTCGAATTGACGCTCGAGCCGGTCTTGAATTGCCAAAGTGTTTTGCCGGTGTCTTCGTCCAGCGCAATGAACTCGCCGGTCAGTCTACCGGTGAAGACGAGTCCGCCGCCGGTGACGAGCATGCCGGCCGAGCTGGGAAGATCTGTCAACGGGACTTCCCATCTTTTCTCGCCGGTCAGTGGATTGATCGCAGCGAAGTGGCCGAAGATGTCGCCCGGCTTCATCTCCGGTTGCCGGGCATCGACACCGGTCGATTGTCCACCAAGGACCTGCGGTTTTGGTGCTGCGATTTTCTGTAACCGCGGTACGTTCCACGAGCTGGCATAGATCAGGCCTGTATTCGGATTAAACGCGATGGGAACAGCATTAGTACCGCGCGACGGCCAGATTTCGACCTCTTCTCCAGCAGCAAAGCGCTTATAGACGTCGGTCAGCACTGGCCGGCCGGTGGTCAGGTCGATGTGTGTGGCCCAATTCACTTTGACGAACGGGTGTGCCGCAATCAGTTTGCAGTTCGTGCGGTCCACTACATACAGGAACCCGTTCTTGTTCGCCTGAATCATGACTTTTCGAAGCTGGCCTCCAACCCGGATATCCGCGAGCAATTGTTCGTCGGTCGCATCGACGTCGTACACATCGTTCGGGGTGTATTGGTAATAACAAACGACCTCACCTGTTTTTGGCCGGAGCGCGAGGACGCTATTCGTGAACAAACTGTCGAGGCCTTCCCGAGGTCTGGGATCGTATGGTTCCGCGTTGCCTGTTCCCCAATAGACGAGATCGAGGTCGGGATCGTATGAGCCGGAGCGCCATGTCGGACCCCCGCCATATTTCCACGCCTCGGTGTTCTTAGGCCACGTCTCGGAGCCAGGCTCTCCAGGCGCCGGGATTGTATATGTGCGCCACAATTTCTTTCCTGTTTCGGGATCCCAACCATCGAGGAAACCGCGCGTGGTGGATTCTCCGCCGGAAACGCCGGATATCAACACTCCGTTGGCAACGATCGGTCCGCCCGTGGCGTAGAAGCCGTCTTTGGAATCGGCGAATTTTTGGTTCCAAAGCTGTTTACCGGTCTTCATGTCGATGGCGAGCACATGGTTGTCGATCGTCACGCGAAAGACCTTGCCGTTATAAACAGTCGCAGCGCCCCGGTGAAAAGCCGCCCGCGTGATTCCTGATTCGATCTCGGTTGGCGTACGCCAGATCTGCCTGCCGGTCTCGATATCGATCGCAAAGGTCCATTTGCCGTTGATCGCGTACATCACGCCGTTGTAAACGGTCGGCTGTGCAAGCTCGCCTTGGTCGTTCATCATGCTCGCGCTCCAGATCGGTACCAACTTCTTCACATTGCTCTTATTGATCTGCTTGAGTGGACTATAGCTCTTCCGATCGTAGCCCATGCTCTGGGTGAGAACGTTTTCCGTGTTCTTGCCGTCGTTGACGAGCTCCTGTAACGTTTGGGTCAATACCGGCGCCGCCCAGAAAGCGAGTAGCGTCGCACCCAGCCATATTTTTTTCATAATTCGTCTCCCTGAAACATAGCGATGCTTATGATGCGCGATTATAACTGGGCAATGTTATGTTCGTCACCAGGAGGAAGTGTTTCGATGACAGCGAAGGAATTAATGCTTGCCGAAGCGTTTCGGAAGGATGCCGTGTCTGGTCTTCAGAAATATCTGCCGCGCATCGTCCGCTGCTTGCAACTGCTGAGTGAAGAAGAAATTTGGTGGCGGCCAAACGAGGCGTCGAATTCCGCAGGCAATATCGTCCTACATCTGTGCGGCAACCTCCGCCAGTGGATCATTTCCGGGCTAGGCGGAACGCTCGATACACGGGAGCGCGACAAGGAATTCTCCGAGCGCGGTCCGATTTCGCGGCGCCTGCTGATCGGGCGTTTGAAAAAAACCGTGGCAGAGGCATGCGAGACGATTGTCCAAATCCCTGATGGGGCCTTCTCGCGGGAGTACGGCATTCAGGGCTATCGGGTTTCGGGCCTCGTCGCCATCGCCCACGTTTACGAACATTTTGCTTATCACACGGGCCAAATCATCTACCTGACAAAATTGAAACGGGGAAAGGATCTGCGATTCACCCGGCTCCCCGCGGCCAAACCCGCTGCACGCGCTGCGGGGCGGCGGCCATAGGTCGATGGATGAAAATTGAACTCAGTCCGCCCATGAAAAGGGTCATGACTTCAGACTTGATGCAGAGGATCGAGCGCACACTGGAGGAATTTCCGGAACTGCGGTCATACACGTTAAAGGTGGGATTAGTGATGCATTCCGATGTCCACGGGAACGCGGATTCCCGGAACAAGGTCATCCGTCTGAATACGCGAGCAAAGTCCGGAACGACGTACTTCACGATCGCGCATGAACTTACACATCTGCTACAGAGGCCCGGCCTCGGAATAGTCCCTTACGGCGAGATCCAATGCGACATTTATACGCTGGCTCGAAGTTCACTGTTCACGGACGATATGCCGACCTACTTGCCCGGTCTCTCGTGCAAAAAACGAGAGTGGATCCATCACGCCACCGCGATCCGAGAGATGTGCATCGAGGCCATTGAGGTTCGAAAGGTGCGAAGGACCTACATTGCCTGGTTGAGCCGGGCTATTGACGAATACTTCAGTCGACGCCATCCGCCATCATGACACTGCCGGTATACTCCATTCGTGGAGAGGTTTGAAATCAACGAGACCGCATTTCATCCGTTTTTGAAGGAATTCGTTCGCTTCGAAACTGTCAGGGCACTCGAACAGTCGTCGCTCTACCGGAAGGTGCAATCCGAAATTGAACGCGTCCTCGGACATGTCTGGCAGGGAGCACTCGCCGAGCGGTCGGAAGCCGTCGCGCCGGACAACTCGATCTGCGCGATCGCATGGAACATCGAGCGAGGCATGCGCGCCGACGCTATCGTCCGGTTATTTCGCGATCATCCTTCACTGAACCGGGCGGGCATTCTTCTCTTATCAGAGCTGGACTGGGGCATGGCGCGTACACAAAACCGGTTTATCGCGCGGGATCTGGCTGAAGCGCTGCGGATGAATTACGCGTTTGCTCCATGTTACGTGGCATTAACAAAAGGCGCGGGTATCGAGAAAAATGCTGTTGGCGAGAATGCGGAATCGCTGCATGGCAATGCTCTGCTCTCGCGTTTTCCCATGCATCGCGTGCATTCGCTGGCGCTGCCGAACGGCAAAGACAAAATGCGCGGTGCCGAAAAACGGATCGGCTCCCAACGGGCCGTGATCGCCGATATCCAACACGTATCAGGGATGTTTCGAGCCGTATCACTTCACCTCGACGCTCATTCGTCGCAGCATCACCGCTATTTGCAGATGCGGCGAGTCCTCGATCATCTCGCAACACTACGGCCGCAATTACCGACGCTGATTGGAGGAGATTGGAACACAACTACGCACGATGCCAGCCGCGCCGTCTACTCCATTCTCGGATATTGTCGTCGCGTACTGATGGGCGTTCGTCACGTCGTCGCAAATCACTATCCCTATCCGGATCGATGGTTCGAGCGGCGGCTGTTCCGCCAATTGGAACGGCGGGGTTACGGATATAAGCAATTCAACACCCCCGGGGAATGCACGCTGCACTATAACGTTGAAGACATCGCTGCGAATTTGAATATGGGTGAATGGGTGCCCCAGTGGTGCTTTTGGTTCATTAACTGGGCTCTCGCGCAGACAGGAGGCCGATGCTCGATGAAGTTGGATTGGTTTGCGGGAGCCGGGATTCGACCACTCCAGCGGGCATCCGTCTTGAGCGGCTTGAACGACGGCGGAGACCGCGTTTCTGATCACGATCCGATCGCCCTGGCGTTCTGCTTGCTGGACTCCCCTCCTAAGTTAGGAGGGGTGGCTTCGCGAACCGCGAAGCGCGAGCCCGCGCGAAGCGCAAGCGCGATAGAGCGCAGCCTCAAGAAATAGGGCGAAGCCTCACGCGAAGCGCGAGCCCGATAGGGCGAAGCCTCAAAAGAAGTGAGCGAAGACGGGGTGGTTCTCATGGAACCACCCCGTCTTCCTAACTTGAGGGTGTTGCAAAACTGCAAAGCGGTTTTCGTCTGCTGTAGCGGCGGTCTATGACCGCCGGTACTGCGTTGATTATGCGAAAAACCGGCGCTCATAGAGCGCCGCTACAGTAAGAACCGAACCCGCTATTCCGTAGTTTTGCAATACCCTCAACTTAGGAGGGGAGCTGCATTTTAGGTTATTCTTGACAGCAGTAAGGAGGAGTAATGGATGAATCGGATTTGCGGAAGCTCTATCCACCTACGGTCGAACGGGCGCGGTTGAAGACCCAGTTCAAGTTGGACAAGCATTCGAGGAACTTCATTGCTCGTTCTCCTTTCGTCTGTATCGGAAGCTCGAGCGAAAGAGGAGCAGATGTTACACCTCGTGGTGATGAACCAGGCTTCGTGCTGGTCTTGGATGACACGACGCTAGCGATCCCGGATTGGCCCGGGAACAACAGATTGGATTCATTTTCCAACATTGTCTTAAACCCGCAGGTTGCGCTTCTATTCTTGATTCCGGGCGTCGACGAAACGTTGCGCGCGAGCGGGACGGCCGAAATCCGCACAAGCAGCGAATTGCTGGAACGCTGGCAGCGGAACGGCAAAAAGCCAAGGGCCGTACTCGTCGTCACAATTCGCGAAGCGTTTTTCCATTGCGGTAAGGCCTTGATCCGTTCGCGACTCTGGAAGGACGATTACAAGATCCAACGTTCGGAATTGCCGCCCTACGGCGAGATCCTCAAAGACCAAATCGTCACAAGCGAAACGGCCGAACAGATCGAAATGTCCATTCAAAGCGGATACAAAAACAAGTTGTATTGATCGAGGAGAAAGCGCATATGACAAATATCGCCAAAATCGTTTTGGCTGGCTTCGTATTGGTGACGCTTGCCGCTCCCGCTCTGGCGCATCACAGCGCCGCCGCGTACGACACACAAAAAGAAGTCAGGCTGAGCGGCACGATCACGCAATACCGATTCGGCAACCCGCATGTTTATATGATTCTCCAGGTCAGGAAGCCTGACGGAACGACCAACGCTGTGGAAGTTGAAGCGGGCGCCGCATCTGTGCTGAATCCGCTTGGTTTTAAAAAGGATTCCCTTGCTGTAGGCGATGTGGTGACCATCGTCGGCAATCCCGGCCGCAACAATGCCGATCAATTTCTCTTGGGCAAAGATCTTTACAAGCAGGACGGCAGTTACATCCCCTTGAATATCGCGTCGCGCAGTATCTATACCTCCAATACTACTGAAACGGCCGGCAGCATTGCAGGCACTTGGTTCCCGCCCCGCAACGAATTCAATGCCTTCCTGGGCGGCACGAGAAACTGGTCCATTACCGAAAAAGGCAAGGCCGCGATAGCCACCAACAACGATCCCAAAGCAACGACCCAGAAGGACTGCATCCCGATAGGCGCTCCGGCCGTGATGTTCTATCCCGTTGCCGACACGATTACGGTTCAAACGGATAAAGTGGTAATGAAAGTCGATTGGATGGAGTCGGAACGCACAATCTACCTGGACGGCCGTAAACACCCGACGCCAACCCAAACTTTCCTGCACGGCCACTCCATAGGGCGATGGGAGGGAGATACATTGGTAGTCGAGACTACCAATTTCAAGGAACATCCAATGGGCCTTTCAACTTCATTGCCTGGCAGCACACAGAAACGTTTGATCGAACGCTTTCGCCTCAGCCCGGATCACAAAAGCCTGATTTACTCCGGCGTCATCGAAGATCCCGTGTATCTGACTAAACCTGTGGAGTGGTCAGGGCAGTGGTTATACAGACCAAACATGCCGCACTCGAACGAGAAATGCGATCTCGAAGTGGCGCGCAAATTCCTGAGTAACTGACTTCCCTAGCACCACGGACACCAGCGCATGGGCGGCCGGAAGAACGTGAGCAAACGGCCGCAGCTCAACACACCGATCCAAAAAACCAGTGAGGCGCCGCCCATGATACGGGCCGGCAATGGAGCGTTCTCGCCGGGAGCGCGCGTTTTAACGTGGCGGAACATGGTGAGATAAAAGCATCACACGATCCTAATGCAGATTGCGCCTGGAACCACTATTCTGGAGTTGAAAGCTGCGGTTGACGGGAGGCATGAATGATTGTACACGTCGGACCATTGTTGTCGATCCTGTTTGGGATTCTGATCCTCATTTTTCCGCGATCCTTGAATTATCTTGTGGCGCTTTATTTAATACTCACCGGCCTGGTCGGGCTTGGTGTTGTGGTTTTTCGATAGGGCGGACGCACTGACAGAGCAATTTTATTCATCGGCATCACTTTCTTCCTCTTTCGCCCATTGTTCCTCGATTTCCCGGTTCCGCCGCCGGCGCACGTAAATCGCGACCAGGGCGAGCGTCGTTACCGCCAACCACAGTGTCGCCGACGAGGTAACGATCGGTAACCAAGACGTCCAGATTCGCTGACGATCCCAGAATAGCGATTCGGCGTGTGACGGCGTGATGCCTGTCACGTCGGCAAATGCGATATCGAATGGAGAGCCGCGACGGATGCGCATAAGGATTTCTCGATACGCCGCCCGGCCATGCTCTTGCACCAGGTCGTGGACAAATGCACCCGCAAGTGCGTAAGCGCGGGTCTGATCGTTTTGGCTGCCCGAGAACAAACGATCCAAGTGTTCGAGGTCGGTGCGACCGCCGGTGACCAAGTGATAAAGCAGTTGGGTTTGATCTTGAAAGCGCCGGGCTCGTTCAACCTCCATTGCGACACCTTCGTTGAACCAGCGCGGCACTGGCCGCCCAGCGGATGCGCGCCAAATCAGGATGTGCGCGACCTCATGCCGTAAGACATCTTCCAGTGTGTTGTCGGGATATCCGGGCGAACGAGAAGGAAAAATGACAATCAGGTTGGACTCGCCCACAGCAAACCCTGAAATCCAAGGTGCAACCTCGCGCGCCAAGTCCGAAGCCTCGGTGGCCAATAGCACCTGAATTGCAGGGCGTGGGTCCATAACGCCTAAGAATTCCGCAATATCAGCGAAGCGGCTAGGCGGAATCGATTCCAGGCGCGCGCGGACTGCCGCGAGCTCTGGTGGCGCTTCGATTTCGAATTTCGGGAACTCCGAAGCGGATGGCTGTAACCAACCCAACCACAGGAACAGCGCGAACCAGTACATGCAGGAATCAGGTTGAGCCTACAGGAGAGCAATTTGCAAGGCGACATTCGTCATTTAGACTTTTTCAGCGGCTTTACCTGCCGAGGCTTCTTTGGCGCACTCGGTTTGCGAATACGCTCCACCTTCCATGTCCTGATGACTTGCGGATGTCGAGGCTTGTCCATTCTAAGAACAATGATACGCTGGCGTCATGGATCTACCCATCGCATGCACGCTGACGGAAACAGCACGACGTGAACGGCGTCAGACCATCATGGATTCCTTTCGCAGAATCGGAGTCACAGTCGCGGAATTGCCTGACGGATATGCCTACACATTCCCAGCGACATCCGAGGCATTCATGCAAATCACACAACTCGTGGATATGGAGCGGGAATGCTGTCCCTTCTTGAACTTTAAGATCGTGGTTGAAGCCGGAAAAGAACCAATGCGGCTCGAAATAACCGGACCGAACGAGGCCAAGAGCGTTATCGCGAATTTCTTTATAGCCTTCCTATAGGTTATTTCCAACGAAAATCATTTAACCGGCGTGCCCTTTAGATGCTCTAGGTCAACGTTGTTCTCATTGCAAATGAACTCCATCAATTCGGTGTCCGGCAAGAAGTGTGCCTGCTCGGTGATCGTCCAGGGCTTTGTATAGGCCTTGGGATCATCGATGGTGATTTGAATATCCATGTGGCCAAAATCCTTGCGCCGAAAACGCTCGATGACATGTAGGGCATCCGTGGCCGGCTTTCCGGCCTGATCTAGCCAGGTCTTGCCATTAAAACCCTTGGTATCGACCACTAGAGTATCGCCTTCCCATTTACCGGTCGAATAACCCATCCAACTTGGAGTGAAGTCCTCTCCCAGCTCACGGCCATCCAGGAAGATCTGCCGCCAGAGATTGAAAGCTTCGTAGACAATAAGCACGAATCCTGGAGTTTGGACGATCTTCCACGGTGGCGGGACCCCATCGATCCTCGGGACACCTTGAGGAAGGCAATTGGCATCGGGGTCCTCGCGCTCGTGCAAACCCGTCGCGCGTTCATCGGCCAGCGACTTGGCCCAGGGCTGATACGGGATATCTGCAGGTTTGAGATCTTTCGCAAGGTTCTGGTTGTACCCGCCACTCGAAGCCCAGATTCCCGACAGGTCCGGCCGGCCATCGTCCAATCGGGGAGCCGGCGCGGCGAGATTCGGCTTTCCATCGGCCCCCCGTGGAATTGCGCTAGAGGGGATCTTCTTCCATTGTGCATGAACAGGAGTGCACATCAGCACCCAGAGCGCTATCGAAGAAGCGACCCAAAGGAAGTTTTTCAGGCTTGGTAGTGTTGTCATGTTGGCCTCACACTTTATGCTTGGCCGGAATTATAGCGAAAGCCTCAGGTGAACGAAACCTTACTGCAGACGCGAAGCTTGGACCTTGCACGAGAAATCTGAGAGTTTGCCCACCGGCGAATCCTGCCCATCGTTCATCGAAATTTGTACGCGAATTTCACCAGCCCAATGTGAGTAGCACTTCAGTTTGATTCAGCTTGGACTGTATTCCAGTCAGGTTAGACTGTATTCCAGCGGGTGTTTGGATCCCTCGAAAATTCTCATGAGCCCACCGCGTGTATCGCACTTCAGGCGCAGCACGGAGCCGATGGACATGAAATTCCAATCCGGCAGCAATTACGACGCCCTCAGCCGACCTATATTTCAGTTCGGCCGGTGGGTTTCGCGTCTTGACGGGAGGCCCTTGTGCAACCGGCACACCGGAGGGAGTGAAGACGGCGCGAGAAAGTTGCGTCGTATTGACAATGTAGTTTGTATTCAGGCCAGCACTGACGTACGGCGTGCGGGAGCCGAAGGTTCGGACCCGGTACTTTAGAAGCAGCGGAAGGTCCCACCGACTCACGATGTTGTCTTGCTCCTCGTTAAACGTGCCAAACAATCCCGGACGCACACTCGAACTGAAGTTGTAGTCGAGACGTTTGTACAAGGCGTCAAATTCGAGCGCCAGTCCGAATGGCAAGGAAACTTCCACTGCCGGACCAACCGTGTATCGCTTCGCTCGGGACGCGTAGTTGATCTGCCTTCTAACGCCAGCAACGAGACCGGAGTCAAAAGCAGCAGTCTCGAATGCCTCCGTCAAAGGGACACCTGCCACCAATCCGATCGAGACAGTTTGGGCTACACCAGCGCATGGTAGCAGGAAAGCCGCGATGAGTAATGGCAGTCTGATGACCCTCGTAATTTTTCTCCCAAATTAAGATACTGTGGGACTGCTTTCCTCCAATAAGTTGTAGATGATCCACGACCAGAGCGGCAACGTTTCGCTGCTGAGTGGCCATTTTTTACCTACTTGTAGATGATAATCATGTACCACTACGGTTGGGCTGTCGTGATTTTCCAGCAAGTTAAGTTATTCGAGCGATTGGGAACCCATCGTGCTCATCCATGTGTAACGCTGGAGTCGATCGGCTTTGCACAAAAAATACATCGCGGGCGCTCATAAGAGCGCCCCTACAGTTGCGCACCCCAAGCTGTAGGGGCGGTCTATGACCGCCCAGGATTTTTTGTGCAAAGCCGAGTCGATTGCACTCGGCATCATATGGAGCAGCAAGACGCGCAGCTGTCGCCTGGTTTAATTAGGAGTTTTGTCTACGGGGGCGGGGTTCTCCGCCCGGACCAGTTTCAACATTTACGAGATTGTGATCAATGCTCGGATGCATGGTGGCGCTTGAAGCAGGAAGCTAAGCGGGAAAGACGCAACGACGACGCAAAGAAAAAGACGGCCTAGCGTTTTTCTAAGAACGAAGCTGAAGCGCACTTTGGCGTGTTAGCGGCTCGAAACTCGCGTCTTCTTATAGTGAAGGGACTGAGGCAGGATGTGCAAACTCCATCACACAAAACACCTCGCAGATTCACCGTCGGCGACAGGGTCCGCGTCGTTGGCGAGGCTCCAGAGTATCAGGGCCGGATCGGGACAATCACGAACAGATACGAACTCGCGGTAGCGGATTCGCAGCGCGATTCCTATCGATACGTCGTGTTTTTCATCGAAGATGGCGCAGATGCCGTGTTCTACGGGTTCGAATTGGAGATGGCTTCCTGATCTCCGAAACTATCGCGGATTCTTACGAGCAAGCCGCAAATCATCGACGACCACCAGCGAGTACGCCGCCACTAAAATAGGTTTGCAACCACGGCGGGAGTACGAACTCAATATGCCGAAGATTGTAGGGCAAAACAGAAAGCGTTACAGTAAGGCAGATCACGTGGAGGCGAGATGCAGAAAATTGCTTTGTGGACGGCTCTCATGGCCGCGTTCGCGCTGGAGGGTTTCTGCGCCGATTGGAACCCGCAGCTTGCGGCGGACTACCTTGATTCTCGACAGAAAGAGTGGTTTGCATGGCCACGAGCCACGGTTGAGGGCGGCGTATGCGTATCCTGTCATACGGGAGTGACGTATCTGTTGGCCCGCCCGCTGCTCCGCCAGGCGCTCGGAGAGAGCCAGCCGACCACTTACGAGAAGGGATTGCTGGAGGGAATTCACGCGCAAGCAGAAACCGAAGGCAACAGACAAGGGGCTGAGGCGGTTTTCGCGGCGCTGTTTTTTTCCCTGCGGAATCCAAACAGCAAGACCCTGAGTGCGGACGCTAAGCGGGCGTTTGACCGGCTCTGGTCGTTGCAAATCCGGGAGGGAAAGGACCGAGGCGCGTGGAAGTGGCCCAATGCCAATCACGATCCGTGGTCCACACCGGATGCGCCCTTCTATGGCGCATCGCTGGCCGCGCTAGCGGTCGGGAACGCTCCGGCCGAATATCGAGAGCGGCCAGAGATCCAGGGGAGGATCACGGCGTTAACCGACTACCTCGAACGTGAACAGGCCACTCAACCGCTCCACAATCGGCTGGCGCTGCTGTGGGCCTCCTCGAAACTGCCAGTCGTTCTGTCCACGCCGTTGCGGCAGGCTCTCCTCGATGAGATTCTTCGGGCGCAACAACCCGACGGAGGTTGGGCCATCGCGTCCTTGGGACCGTGGAGACCGCACCCCGATGCGCCGCCATCGAACGGGAGCAACGGCTACGCCACCGGCTACGTGGCATTTATTCTGCAACAGGCGGGTATGGGACACTCCGATAAGCCTCTGGCACGAGCATTGGACTGGTTGACAGCGCATCAGGATCACCAGTCAGGCGCTTGGCCGGCGGATTCGCTCAACAGCCGGCACGAGCCCGATTCCATGCAATTCCGATTCATGCAGGATGCGGCGACGGCGTTTGCAAGCTTGGCGCTACTAGGCAAGTAGCCGCGCGGCTGCGGGAGAGCAAAGACGCCGGATGTGTTCAAAGTGCAATCGCTCGAAACAGCTATTCCGGCTCGATTAGCGTCTTCTCCAAGATCTCATGTCGGCAATGCGGGCATTTCGCAGGCTCTTCGAGAATGTACTCTGTGACGGATGGATCAGAGGCGGTAATACTATCGAGTATGCAATCAAAGGGAATCTCCGCGCCAACGGGATTGCAGTATTCGCAGGACTCAATGAAGCGCTCGGCTTCGTGTAAAGTTCGGGATTCGATAAGCAGCACATTCAGCTTTTCCGGTATGGGGTCGAAGAATTCACCTGTCATAGTGAATCGGCGCTCCGTCGCCTAGGTGCATGTCGAGCGTGATTGTTGTTGCTTCGGTCGGGTTCGCACCTTCTCACGCAAAACCGCTAATTCACGATCGCTGCTACTCGCTAGGAAATTTTTGTCGTATTTCGTGGTGTCAGTGTTCAGGCTAGATGAGTTTTTGTCAACCAAACGCGCTCAGCGCTAGCTCAGCGCTCTTTGGGCCGAAGTCATAGCCCGCTTGAACGGCAACGGGTCATGGCCATGCGGCGCGCGACCGCAGGACTCGCTATGGCAGACCAACAGTGGTCGTCCCTCTTCTCGGCCAAGGTGCGTTCCGGGTGCCCGTGATCATCGATAATGTGTTCACGTTAAAAAAATCCCCGCGAGTTGCCCCGCGGGGGAAGGTGGGATGGTGGAGGAGTAGAGAATTGCACAGTTTGAAATCGGATTTCAAGAAATTGAAGCGACGAAAATTTGCGTCGGTGACCGGTACCGAAAATAGGATTGTCGTTACCTGGCAGCAGAAGCAGGTCGCGCTTGGCGCCGAAACGAGTATGGCCGGGCGAAGGTGCCAGTCGAGATCCCCGTCGCGTAACACCATATTTCCGCTACAATACGGTAATCTCTCAATCATCATCGAGGTGCCGCATGAAAAAGACGCACATATCCGCGCTAGGTATCGTTGTCATGTCACTGCTAACCGGGAACCTTGAAGCGAGAGCAGCCGGTTGTGATCCGATCGGAAATCTCCGGTTTATATGCGATCAGGTTGGACCCGAAGATCTCGCGGTTGTCCCCGGATCGGAGTGGGTACTCTCGTCGGGTATGGCCGCCAATGGCGCCATCCGTCTCATCAATTTGCGCGACAAGACCACGACCGTGCTTTTCCCATCACCGGCATCGAAAGAGCGGCCGAATAAGCATACCTACGACTCATGTCCCGGCCCGATCGGTTCGGAAGGCGACAAGTTTCGAGCGCACGGCCTATATCTGCGTTCCGGGCCGAATGCAGTCCATACGCTTTACGTCGTTCATCATGGCGACAGGGAATCGATCGAAGTTTTCGAATTTGACGCTCGTCCCAAGCCGCCCACGTTGACCTGGACTGGATGCGCGGTTGCGCCCGAGCCAATCGGCTTGAATTCCGTCGTTGGTCTAGTGGACGGCGGGTTCATCACCACAAACTTTTTGCCGAGGGGCAGCGATGCGGCTGCGCGCGCGCGAATGATGGCGGGCGAGAACAACGGCGAGGTCTGGGAATGGCACACGAGTACAGGATGGAAGAAGGTGCTCGGCAGCGAATCCGCCGGCCCGAATGGCCTGGAGATTTCGAAAGACGGTAAGTGGTTGTACATCGGCGGCTGGGGCAGCCAATCCGTTATTCGGTTGTCGCGAGGGCAAACGCCGATCAAGAGGGACAGCATTGCGGTTGGCTTTCGTGTGGACAATCTGCGGTGGGCGCCGGACGGCACGCTTCTGGCTGCCGGTCAGGGAGGGATCGCGCCTTCGCAGACATCGAATGTCGTGAAGGTCGATCCGGCCACGCTGAAATTCCAGGAACTCGTTCGTTATCCCAATATCGATGGGTTCGGCGTTACTACCGTCGCCATTCAGACGGGCAAAGAGCTCTGGCTCGGTTCGGTACGCGGTGATCGGATCGCGATCTTTCCGATTCCCCAGCCACCGCCATCGCGGTAGCTGTCCATGGCTAGTGTTGCGTTTGAAAATTGCGTTGACGAATTCCCCTCCTCGCAGAGGAGGGGTGGCGCGAAGCGCCGGGGTGGTCAGTTCGGCGAAATCCAGGACGTGCCGGTCTGACCACTATTACGGCTTCGCGCTATCGCGCTCGCGCTTCGCGCCCGTCTGCGCCGCTTTCGGTGGTTCGCGCCATCTTATTGGTGGCGCATCCTCCCCTCCTCTGCGAGGAGGGGAATGCGGCTCTGCCGAACCATAAGTAACCGTAATTACGAAACGCAACACTAGGCGCTGGGCTGGAAGAGCTATTTTTTGTTCAGAGCGGCGGTCCAATTCACGACGACGGTGATGGGAGTGGAGGCGATCTCGGCGGTTGGACCCGGGGGACGGGGGATGAGGAATCCTTGGCCATCCGCAGAGACCAGGGGTCTGCAGTTGGTACGGACTGTCGGACGGTTCGGGCAGACCGGGAAGCTTTTGCTCGGAAGCAGTGGGCGTTCAGGGCTTCGCCGGATCTCATACCCCGTAATTAGTGTTTTGTTGTGGCGTAGGTTACGCCACCGTCAGCTCGTGGAATGGCTCCGCTTTCTATTTTTTTGCCGGGCTTCTCTACAAATTCTTTCAAGTGTTTCGCGCAAGACTCTGCCGCACTCTGTTTTTTTTTCAGTGCGGGAGTTCTTTCTCACCTGCTACCATTTTTTCCTACAGTGGTAGATTAGTGCCACGGACAAGCCATTGAAAATGCTCGTTACACGATTTGGTGCTATGTGTGCTACGTGCGTAAGATCGGTAGCGGGGGTTTCTAAAAAGTGCCTAGGAGTGGCGAAAAAAATACAGCCTTCGGCGTTTATAAAAACGCCTGCTGTGGGCTTGAGATCGTTATTAGTATTGGCTCAAAATTTCCAATCTGCTCAAACCATCCGAAACTGATTACCGAGTGGAAGCAAATCGACCCGGATCGTGCAGACGCGATCGTCTTCAACAAGAAATCGAAGACCGAACCAGCCGCCTAAGCCGCGTCAACCACACGCAATTTCGATCGCGAATTTCGGGAACACGTGAGCCGGCACTGCCGCGGCATTGCAACACGATCCAACCAAACTGGCGGTTAACACCCGTCAACGCCAATAGCCGCGTTCCAGTCGCCAGTCCTTCTCGGTTCTGCGACACGATGCTTCACGGAACGGGCTCCAAGTCTCCGGAGGCCACAAAGCTGGAGTACATTTCTCTCAATAGTCATGGTCGCCCAAGCGAACCTTTCCACGGAACGTTCTCTGCACGTAAACGGTGTAGATCACGACACCGATCATTCCAATCATATTCGCGATGAACGATACGCGTAGAGCTGACGGCGCCGATGCGGCATTGAAGGCAGTGAGGCTGTAAGCCGGATCGAGTGTCGAAGTGAGGAGATTCGGATAAACGGTGCCTGCAGCCGAACCCATGAGCGCCATGACGACAAGCATCGACGAGCGAAACGCATGCCGATCATGGTTTTCGTCTCGGCTCAGAATTCCCCCGGCCAGTCCCACCATCATAAGCAGTGGAAACACGAATAAGACTGGGTGGGCGGCAAAGTTGGAAGATATGCCCGGCCTAGCGGCAAAAGTTGCGATCGTCGCGGCAACGATGGTCACGGATGCCAGCGGAGCAAGTATCCGAGACCATTTTTGGGCACGCCGGCAAAGTTCGCCTTCTACTTTCAATCTCAAGTAATTGACTCCGTGCCATGCCAACACAACCACGCTCAGCATTCCAGTAAGGAGCGAATAAGGATTGAGCAGCAGTGCGAAGGTGCCTTGAAAATATCCGTCTTGTCCTACGGGCAAACCCTTCAGCAAGTTTCCGAGAGCGACTCCGAATAGAAGAGCCAACAGCAAGCTTCCAAGGCAGAATCCGGTATCCCACAGACTCCTCCAAAGCACATTATCGATCTGTCCTCGAAATTCGATCGAGACGCCGCGCAGGATGAGTAGCCAGAGGACCAATGTGAGCGCCAGGTAAAACCCGCTGAAGCTGGCGGCATACACGCGCGGGAACGTAGGGACCATCATTCCACCGGCGGCGATTAGCCAGACTTCGTTCGTATTCCAGATGGGCCCGATGGCATTCAGTGCAACACGGCGTTCGTGATCTTTTCGAGCAATCCAAAGATGAACCGCTCCCACACCGATGTCGAAGCCATCGAGGACGGCATATGCCGTCAGCATCGCCGCGAGTGTCCAGTACCAAACGACGTTCATTGGGCTATCTCTCCAACCTCCTGCGGCCCGGAATAAATGACGCGCCCTATTAGAAAGACGAAGAGCAGGCTCAGCATGGCATAAATTCCTGCAAAGCCCAGGGTCGTAAAGATTGTTTCTCCCGCCGCAACGTTTGTCGATGTACCGTCCGATGTTCTGAGCAAGCCGTAAACGAGCCATGGCTGTCGCCCAACCTCTGCGACAACCCATCCCGCTTCGTTTGCGATGAAGGGAAACGGCACCGCCATCATCAGCGTCCAGAGAAACCAACGAGAGCGATGAAGGCGGCCCGCCCAGAGCAGGACAACACCGAAAATCATTTGCGCGATGAAGATAGTTCCCAGCCCAACCATGATGTGGTAGCTGTAATACGTCAACTCGACCGGAGGCCAGAGTTCCTTTGGATACGATTTTAGCCCGTTGACTCTCGCACGGAAATCGCCATACGCGAGGTAGCTCAAAACATCTGGAACGTAGATCGGATCAATGAGCTTGCCGTGGTCGGTATCCGGCATTCCGATGATGGCGATCGGCGCCCCCTTTTCGGTTTCAAACAGGCCCTCCATCGTGGCCAGCTTGATCGGTTGGTACGTGACGACATTTCGGCTATTCAAATCCCCTGTCGGGAAAAGTTGCGTTAGCGCGAAGATCGCTCCGGCCCCGACTCCCATCGTCACCGAGAGGCGGCCGAAATCTTGATGTCTATCCGACAGCAAGTAAAACGCGCCGATACCTGCGATGACGTACGTTGCCGTTAGCAGCGCGCCGTTGATCGTATGGAGGTACTGCGATCTTGCATATGGATTGAACATGACCGCCCAGAACGATTCCAGACGCAACGTTCCATTCGCACTATCGATCGCGTACCCGACCGGATGTTGCATCCAAGCGTCTGTGGCGACGATGAAGTATCCGGACAGTAGCGATCCTATCGAGACGCCAACGCCGGCCAGCCAGTGCAAGACTCGGCTGACGCGCCGTCGTCCAAAGAGGAAGAGACCGAGAAAACCCGACTCCAGAAAAAAGGCGTACACGCCCTCCAACGGCAAGGTCTGACCGAACACGCCTCCACTATAGGCGGAGAGGCGACTCCAGTTCATGCCGAACTCGAACTCCAGCGGAATTCCGGTGACTACACCTATCACGAAGTTGATGGCAAAAATCTTCACCCAAAAATCAGCCGCTGTGGCGTAGCGCTCGTGGTGCGTGATGAGGCCCATCGTCGACAGGACGGCGATGAAGAATCCCAACCCCATAGTGAGGATGGGGAACAGGTAGTGAAACATCACCGTGAATGCGAACTGCACGCGGTCGGCAATCACTGCGTCGGCCATGTTTACCACCTCCGTACGACAAAGCAGAGGGGAATCGCGGGTGTAACTCCGGATAGGTTGAACCACGCCGGCATCGGGTGCCCGAGGGTCATCGCATCAAGTCTCGTCCTCAAGCCACCGCGATACTCAAGGCTCGTCAAACCGAGTCTTGGTTTTTCTCTCCCATAGCCGACGGCCGCCGACAAACGCGTTCCGGTTGTCGCCCAAGCGAGTATCCGGAGGCAGCTTTTTGAGAAGCTTCGCATTTCCTCCTCCCAGCACCACGTATCCCACTTCGACAGCATCCTTGAGGCGTTCCACGACATCGGTCACGTGGCGGCGCCAATTCTTTTTTCCAAGCCGCTTGAGACCGCGAAGACCAAGATAGTCCTCGTAAGTCTTCCCATG
This sequence comes from Acidobacteriota bacterium, assembly GCA_003223875.1. Lineage (GTDB taxonomy): Bacteria > Acidobacteriota > Terriglobia > 20CM-2-55-15 > 20CM-2-55-15 > 20CM-2-55-15. Next base: position 19,248 of record QHWY01000186.1, read on the forward strand.
TTTATAAGGAAGGTGCGCCAATTCCATGGGCTCGAGTATCCCGCTGACGATCATCGCTGCGCCCAGTCCGGTGCCGAGGCCCAAGAAAAGCATTCGGCCACCTTGATAGCTTCCAAGGGCCTGCATCGCAGCATCATTGATGACCTTGACCGGACAACCGAATGCCTTGCGGAAATTAAACCCGACCCAGCCGTAGCCCAGATTGTGGGGCTCGCGCAGGGGCCGTCCATGGATCACGGGGCCAGGATATCCGATCGAGATGCGGTCATACTTCCAGTCCTTGGTAATCCGCTTCACATCCCGCACCATTTTGTCTGGAGTCATGGTTGGACCCGACGGAATCTTGCGCTCCTCGTGTCGTCCTGTTGCGACTTTGACATACGTTCCTCCTACGTCAATCACCAGGACCCTGGCGGCGTTATTGGAGGCCGGTCTCATCACTTCTTCTCGACGTGGCCGCCGCAGATTAGACGACGCACCATATTCGCGCCTCTCCTGCCCAGGCCAATCATTCCAATCTGCATTTTCGGGTTCCTCCCTTCGGTAAGACGGCATGTGCGGCTTAGCGCCTTGTCGTCTTGCTCAGCTTCGGCCGCCTTGGCGGGTCACCTGCTGTCGAGCGGCGCTCACAACGTGTTCCGACGTGAATCCGAAGTGACGCTGAACCACCTCTATTGGTGCAGATAAACCGAAACTATGTATTCCGATCATCGTTCCCTGCACCCCTATGTAACGCTCCCAGCCAAACGTTGAAGCCTCTTCCACGACCACTCGGGCGGTAACTTCGGGTGGCAAGACACTGTTGCGATATTCAAGACTCTGACTTTCGAACAATTCCCATGACGGGATGCTGATGACTCGCGTCTTAATACCTTCCGATGCCAATTGCTCGTGCGCAGCTACGCACAAGGACACTTCGCTTCCCGTAGCCATTAAGAGCGCGTCCGGTCTTGCGTCCGGTGCATCGATGAGCACGTACGCACCTTTGGAAACGCCGCTTGCAGCTCTATATTTTGTCCGATCCAAGGTTGGCAGGGCCTGTCGAGTGAGAACAAGGGAGACTGGCCGATCCTTGATCTGTAGGATCGCTCGCCACGCTTCGACCACCTCGTTCGCATCAGCGGGCCGAATCACGATCATACCGGGCATTGCACGAAGCGAAGCGAGGTGCTCAATCGGCTGATGAGTAGGTCCATCTTCACCCAAACTCACGGAATCGTGAGTCCAAACATAGACGACGGGAAGCTTCATTAGCGCGCTGAGCCTCACCGCGCCGCGACAATAATCGGTGAAGATAAGGAAACTCGATGCAAAGGGTCGGAGTTTGGACAGTGCCAGTCCATTGGCGATCGCACACATCGCGTGTTCGCGGACTCCAAAGTGAAAGTTGCGTCCTCGGTAATCGTCATTGCCGGAGGCTTGAAACTCGCCGGCAGAATCGAAACTCAAATGCGTTTTGGTGGATGGAGCCAGATCCGCCGCGCCACCGAGTAACCATGGCACCCGCTCGGCAATGGCATTGAGCACTTTGCCGGACGACTCACGCGTCGCCAGGCCTTTCGCATCGGCAGGAAATGTCGGCAAGGCATTCTGCCATTGCTCGGGTAATTCGCCGCGCTGCATGCGATCGATCTGATCGGCGAGATCCGGGTTCTTCTTACGATAGGCTGAAAATAGTTCGTTCCATAATGCGTGAGTCTTCGCGCCGCGCAGGCCGAGCTGTTCTTGAAAGTTCTTCTGTACGCCGGCCGGCACATAGAACTCCGCGTCCGGATTCCAACCGTAGAATTCTTTCGCTAGTCTCACCTCTTCGGGACCAAGCGGCTCGCCGTGCGCCGCGGCGGTGTCCTGCTTGTGCGGTGCGCCGTAACCGATATGACTCTCGACAATGATCAATGTCGGACGGTCATGGGTATTAAGAAACGTTTCGTAAGCGCGTCCCAACATCGCGAGATCATTTGCATCGCTCACGCGCGTGACATTCCAGCCGTAGCTCAAGAACCGGCTGCCGACATCTTCTGTAAAGGCGAGGCTCGTTGCTCCCTCGATCGTGACGTGGTTATCGTCGTAAATCCAGCACAGGTTCGAAAGCTTAAGGTGACCTGCTAAAGACGCCGCTTCACTGCTGACGCCTTCCATCAAACAACCGTCGCCGCAAAGGGCATACACGTTATAGCTGAAGAGATCATAGCCGGGCCGGTTGTACGTCGCGGCGACCCAGCGCTCTGCTATCGCCATACCGACGCTGGTTGCGACGCCCTGACCTAACGGGCCGGTCGTTGCCTCGACGCCCGATGTCCATCCATACTCCGGGTGCCCCGGACACCGGCTATTGCCTTGACGAAAGTTCTTGAGGTCGTCGAGTGTCACCGCAAGGCGGCCGGCCTGCTCATATGTCGGATTCGACGCCTTGACACCGCAAAGATAAAGAAGACTGTAGAGCATCACTGAGGCGTGGCCATTGGAAAGAACGAAACGGTCGCGGTTTGGCCAATTGGGATCTTCCGGATCGTAACGAAGAAACCGTTGCCACAAGCAATACACGGTTGGAGCCGCATCCATTGGCGTTCCCGGATGACCGGACCGTGCCTTCTGAACAGCATCGATCGAAAGAGTACGGATCGTGTTGATCGACAGCAAATCGAGTTGATCTGGATCAGTCATGATTCTATCTTGAACTGGCGGTAACGCCGGATCAACGTGTTGGTCGAACTGTCGTGATCGAGCGGCGGCTCGCCGGCACTTTCAAGTTCCGGAACGATGCGCTTCGCCAGCACCCTTACGCAGCTCCACACCCCAGGACCTTCCATACCGGCCGCTGAGTCAGCGATCCAGTCTTGGGCGAATGACCATTCGTCATGATCTTCGTCTCGCTTAACTTGCTTTCTTGAGCTGCTCGCTTTTGGAGCGAAGACAATCCATCAGATCGTTCCATGACTTATCGAAAGCCTCGGCGCCTTCTTGCTGCAGTTCCTCAGCAAGTGCGGCATCGTTCACGCCCGCGCGTGCGAATTCCGCCAGTACTTGTTCGGCATCACCGCCGTCGACCGGCATCACGCCCTTCACCTGTCCATGATCCGCAAAGGCGAGCAGCGTTTTCTCCGGAATCGTATTGATGGTGTCTGGCGCCGCGAGCGCTTCGATATACATGACGTCCCGCGCGCTTGGATCCTTCGTGCCGGTGCTGCCCCAAAGCAGCCGCTGCTGCGGTGCTCCGGCTTTGGCGAGTTTCTGCCATCGTGTGGAATTCAGCAGATCGCGATAGGCTTTGTAGGTGCGTTTGGCGATCGCAATGCCGAGACGATTCCGAAGGTGTTCCGGAACCTTTCCCATCACCGCCTTGTCCCAGCGGCTGATGAAGACCGATGCGACGGAATGGATCTTTGGATCAAGGCGGGCAGCGATTCTTCGTTCGATGCCGCGCATGTAAGCCTCCGCAGCCGCAATGTATTGCTCACGTGAGAACAACAGCGTGACATTGACTGGCACACCCTGGAATGTCGATTCCTCGATTGCCGGAACGCCTTCGGGAGTACCTGGAATCTTAACGAAGAGGTTCGGACGTTTTGCTTGTCTGTGAAGTTGAGCGACCTGCTTGACCGTGCTCGCTGTGTCGTAGGCTAGTAAGGGAGAGACTTCCACCGAAACCCACCCATCGACGCCATCCGTCGAATCGTAAATTTGGCGGAAGAGATCGGCGGCTTGAGTCAGATCCTCCAAAGCAAGCTCAAAAAATAACTCCTCACCCGACTTGCCCTGAGCTGTCTTGTTTCGGATCGATTCATCGTAGGCATTGCCGTTTCGGATCGCGAGATCGAATATCGTTGGATTGGACGTGAGTCCCGTGATCGAACATTCGTCCCTGTAACGCCGCAGTGTGCCGCTTGTCAGGAGTTCGCGTGTGATGTTGTCCAGCCAAAGACTCTGACCGAGATCATGAAGTTGTTGTGTCGGTTTCATTGTTCCTTCCTTTCTCGCCTTTCTTTCTTGGGCTCTAACAACCTGGGCAGATCGTAATTGACGAGATCGCCGATGCGCTGGATCGTGATGTCTGCCGTCGGATTAGCCGCAATTATTTTAGGATCGAGCGCGTAATGTCCCTGGCGCGGGAAAACTGTCGTCAATTGGCCGCCGAAGAGGTTTTTCATCGCGGCCAAAATGTGAAGCTTGTCATCGACCATGACGTAGTGCCGCGCGGCGTAGCGCTGCCTCACATCATCCAGCATCTGCTCTTTGTGGATGTAGATCAACACTCGCCCTTCGACGGCTTCCCACAGTCCGGAACGCTGAACTTTGCGAGGTTGAAAAACCACATCGCCGTCGGAGAGGATGACCGTCAGGCCCCATTTTCGAAGATGTTCGATCGCATCCAGTGACCCGGGATACAGCCGGTTCGCAAACGGATAGTCCACCAAGTACGAAGACACCATCAAAAGACGCGGATCGTGAATGTCGCCAAGGCGGTAGCGTTGCAGCGCACCGAGGTAATCGGCATAGCCGAGTTCTGCGCGCAACTGGTCGAAGATTAACCAGTATCGCTTACTACTTTCTGGACCGAACTCACGCTCGAGATATGCCTTGAGGTCGGCTTGGACGCGGTCGTTGTCCAGCAGCGTATTATCCACGTCCAATAGGAAGACAACTTCATCGGGAGTTGTCATGCAGATAATCCTCTGTAGGGTTGTGCCAACCGCCATCACCGGTAATGAGGCGATCCGCGTCAGGAGGTCCCCACGTATTCGGTTCGTATTCCACAACGGGCGTCGCGTTGCCGAGGATCGGATCGATGATTCGCCACGCAGCTTCGACGCCGTCCTCGCGTGCAAACAGCGATGCATCACCGCGGATAGCGTCGCCCAGCAAGCGCTCGTACGGCATCATCTCTTCGCCCGGGTGATGATGAGCGATCAGATCAATGTCTTCGCCGGCCATTTCTTCCCCAGCCACCTTTACCCTTGCACCAACCGAGATGAAGACATCTGGATTGAGCCGGAAGCGGAAGTAGTTGGACTGGCCCGGCGCGATGTCATCGAAGACGTTTTGCGGAGGACGCTTCAATTCAACCATCACATCCGTGGAAGTGACGGGCAATTGTTTACCGGCTCGAATGTAAAACGGCACACCCGACCAACGCCAAGTCTCGATATGCAACCGAAGCGCGGCGAACGTTTCGACCTGTGAGTCGGGCGCGACACCTTCATTATCGCGATAACCTCGGAACTGCCCGCGAACGATATCCGAAGGAGTAAGCGGCCGAATGGCTTTAAAGAGTCGAATCTTTTCATCACGCATCGTTTCCGCATCCCTGCTGACTGGAGCATCCATCGCAAGCAGTACCAAGACCTGGAACATATGGTTCTGCACGACGTCGCGAATCGCTCCGACTTCTTCATAAAAGCGGCCGCGGCCCTGCACACCGAAGCTCTCGGCCATCGTGATCTGCACACTGGAAACATAGTTGCGGTTCCAGATGGGTTCGAGAAAGGTGTTGGCGAACCGGAAATACAAGAGATTCTGCACGGGTTCCTTTCCGAGAAAATGATCGATTCGGCAAATGGCGGACTCCGGAAAGAACTGATGCAGCGTGCGGTTCAGTGATTGGGCCGAAGCGAGATCCCGGCCAAACGGTTTTTCGACGACCACCTTGGCGTTATTCGCGCAACCGGATTTCGCTAGCCCTTCTGCAACGGTCGCAAACATGCTCGGTGGAATGGCCAGATAATGCAATGGCCGTTGAGCATCGCCGAGTGTCTGGCGCAAGCGCTCGTACGTCGATTGATCCCGATAATCCCCGTCGATGTACTGAAGACGCGCGGACAATTTGGCAAAAGCATCCGCATCCATGCCGCCGTGTTTCTCGACGCTGTCGCGGGCGCGCGCTTTCAATTGGTCCAGATTCCAGCCAGCCTTGGCCACGCCGATCACCGGCACATCGAGGCGACCGTGCCGGACCATCGCTTGGAGTGCGGGGAAGATTTGCTTGTACGCCAAATCACCAGTCGCACCAAAGAAGACAAGCGCGTCCGAATGCGCCACCGTCATGGCCTGAGGCCCCCTCGGATACGACCATTTGCTTTGGTCATACACCGCTCGATATCGCGTGTTTACGCACCGCTTCAGTAGTTTTTGTTATCTGGTGCGATTCATTCATGATAAACGGCCTCCTTCGCAGCCAGCACGACGAAAATCTTTCTTCGACGAGATGCTGGCATAGCAAAACCGCTAGAACCTCAGGCATTCTCACTTCAACGCCCGGAATGGGACATCGGCAGTGACGGCCAACGCTGTTGAATTTCATTTTGAGCCAAAGACCAGCGGCGACTGCTCCTGGTCTCGCTCATAATGTCCCCGTTGCATGGAAAAGCGACGAAGAGCCGTAGAGGGATCGCGAATTGGTTGCCCGAATGATCCAGACTATTTAATGATGCTCAACCATGGCGAAGTTTCGGGGAGACCGCGTTGCTTTCGGAGGGCCCGGGCTCGAGCCGCGCTGGACGCAAGCAGATAAGGATGGAATTGGGACCGCGTATGCTGCAGACAGCCGAGTCTGGTATACGATCCGCAAAGGTATACTTACCGAGATCTACTACCCTACGATTGACAGCCCGCAGACTCGAGATCTCCAGTATCTGATCACAGACGGTGAAACGTTCTTTCACGAAGAGAAGCGCGACCTCGCTTCAACAGTTGAACGCCTGTCAAGCCACAGCCTTGGTTACCGCACCACCTCATCCGATCCAATGGGACGCTACGTTATCCGCAAAGAAATCATAGCCAACCCACACCTGCCCTGCGTCATTCAGCACACCGAAATCAGTGGCGACGAAGCCACGCTCGCACGGCTACGGGTCTATGCGCTGTGCGCGCCGCATTTGTGCACGGGGGGCTGGAGAAATAACGGCTACGTGATGGAAGCTGCCGGTCGTGAGGTGCTGGCAGCCGAAAGGCACGGCAGATGGCTCGCTCTTGCCACGGATGTTCCATTCTCGCGGCTCTCGTGCGGCTACGTCGGACAAAGCGACGGCTGGACCGATCTTGCCGACAACTTGCAGATGGATTGGGAATTCGACCGGGCGCCCGACGGCAATGTGGCGCTCGTCGGAGAAGTCGACTTGCAGGACCGGACCCAGTTCACACTCGTGATCGCATTCGGCGAAACGTTTCAGAGCGCTGTCACTGCTCTGTTTCAATCGCTTGCTGTGCCGTTTGAAGCCCACAAGGAAAGGTTTATCCGGCAATGGAATCGGGCCTGCGAGCATTCACTGCCATTAGACAGGGTTTCAGGCGATGATGGAAATCTGTACCGTAGCAGCATGAATCTTCTCCTTGCTCATGAAGACAAGACGTATCACGGCGCATTAATCGCATCGTTGTCGATTCCGTGGGGAGAAGTACGGGGCGACGATGACATTGGAGGCTATCACCTGGTGTGGACCCGCGACATGGTCAACAGTGCGGCGGGTTTGCTCGCTGCGGGCGACCCAACCACTCCGCAGCGAGCGTTGGTGTACCTTTCTGTGAGCCAGCTCGAAGATGGTGGCTTTCCACAAAACTTCTGGATCAACGGACGGCCTCGCTGGCGCGGCATCCAACTGGACGAAGTTGCATTTCCAATCCTGCTAGCCTTTCGCTTACAACGGGAAAACGCGCTGCTGGACTTCGATCCTTACTCGATGGTGCGCGGCGCCGCTAGTTATCTGGTGCATCACGGCCCTGCAACAGAACAGGAACGTTGGGAGGAAAACGCCGGCTACTCGCCATCGACGCTTGCGTCCAACATTGCCGCGCTGATTTGCGCCGCGTGGTTCTGCCGCGAGCGTGGTGAGGTAGCTACCGCCAGGTTCCTCGAGGAATATGCGGATTTCCTCGAATGCCATATCGAAGCCTGGACGACCACGACAGAAGGTTCGCTTGTACCGGACATTCGCAAGCATTACATCAGAATTCTTCCTGTGGATGCCTACGACATCGATTCGGATGAGGACCCCAACAGTGCTGTCGTCGACATCGCGAACCGGCCGCCACACGCCCCGTGGCAGTTTCCTGCGAAAGAGATCGTGGATGCAGGTTTTCTTGAGCTCGTGCGTTACGGGATCCGAAGGCCTGGAGATCCGCTCGTTGAAGACTCGCTCCGTGTTATCGATGCCGTCCTCAAAGTGGATACACCGCTTGGGCCATGCTGGCGTCGATACAACTTCGACGGATATGGGCAGCGGGAAGACGGTGGCCCGTACCAGGGATGGGGCAAGGGACGAGTGTGGCCGCTATTGACGGGCGAACGTGGTCATTACGAATTGGCGGCCGGCCGTGACGTGGGACGATTTATTACGAGCATGGAAAACTTTGCCACATCGAACGGTCTACTTCCGGAACAAGTATGGGATCAGCCGGACCTCCCCGCGGCCCATATGTACTTGGGCCGCCCCACGGGGGCGGCCATGCCGCTGATGTGGGCGCATGCCGAGTACGTCAAGCTGCTCCGATCCGTACGCGATCAGCGCGTCTTCGATTCCATCCCCGAAGTCGCGAATCGTTATATACACCGGAGGGGATGCCAGCCACTGGAGGTGTGGAAGCCGAACCGGAGAGCTCGTACGGTAGAGCGTGGTTGGACTTTGCGAATTCAAGCGGCGGCTGAGTTCATGCTTCATTGGTCGCGCGATGAATGGCAGACCATGCAAGACATGCATGCCTCATCGACCGCGGTGGGTATTTATTTCGTTGATCTCCAGGTTCCAAAAGACCAATGTGCTCCGATTCGGTTTACTTTCTACTGGAAACGCGAATCGCGCTGGGCGGGGCAGGATCACCAGGTACACGTCATCTAGCGGTCCGGCGGAACCCAAAGCGCTTCCCAGAAGACTTTATGTTTCAACTCAGCCGGGAAGAAACGCAGTCTTTGCTATTGCAAAATGCAAGAGCAAAAGGCCGAGGCGGCCGGCGTACGCCGCCATATGCCTTCACGGAGCAAGGCGTCTCAATGCTCTCCAGCGTGCTAAACAGCGAGCGCGCAATTGAAGTGAACATTGCGATTATGAGGGCTTTCGTGCGGCTTCGGGCAATGCTCGCCACGCATGCTGACCTCGCGCGACGTCTGAATGAATTGGAGCAGAAGTACGACGAGCAATTTCGCGTCGTGTTCGAAGCCATCCGCGAACTGATGGCCCCGAGCCAGTGCCCCCGTCCAGGCGCATTGGATTCGCCACTGAGGATAAACGAAAAGACCAAGAACAATAGTGTCGCGTGGGTGCGGATTGTACGAACCGGAGGAAGAAGTCTTGACTGTGGCCATCCGTCGTCAACAATTGAGAGCGCTTCTCAAAGACGAATAATACTTTTTGCGCGGGTCAGCGGTTGCACTTGTACACGGCAGCCCGGTCCGGCCGCGTGCTAGACTTCTTTTCATGCGATCACAGACCTACGGGGATAAACAGCGAGAGGCGCAGCGCCGTAAGAAGCAGGAAGAATTATGGAAAAAGTCAAACCCGGAAGGCTCACCCGCGGCCGGGACCGCGACCAATGCAAACAAATCGGATCAGGTGCCAAACAAAGCAAAGAAGAAAGATACACCGGTCCGGCGTTCTGCATAGTGGCGCGAGCCCGCCGGAACGTGGTGCCGCTGTCTACGTCTACCGCCATCATCTTGTCGCCACTTGCGTAGAAGAATTCTCCTCCACTGCGCGCCCACCGCGGCGACGTGCCACCGAGTCTTTCCGCAGTCTAACGTCCTTAGAACAAGTACTTCATGGCGAACTGTAGGATTCGCGGTGGCATGGACTCGCGAATTACGCCGAACGTCCCGCTGCTAAAACTGACGATTCTGCCGGCTGCGGTATTGGTGGTGGTAGGATCCAGCGGCCGGAAGCTGTTGGTCACATTGTAGGCTTCCGCCCGGACCTCGATGCGCTGGCTCTCGGTGAACCGGAAGACCCTGGAAAGAGAGAGATCGAAACTCCAGGTCTTCAGGCCGCGCACGCTGTTGCGGCCGACGTTCCCGAACGTGCCCGCCGCGGGAACGGCAAACGCGCTCCTATTCAGGAAGTTGGTTCCCGGTCGTCCCGACCGATCCCCATAGGAGCTGGCCAGGACCTGATCCGCCCGCTGGTTGGTGGTGCCCACCAGGGCGTTGTCCTGGCCGGAAATGATGTCCAACGGGGCGCCCGACGAGATCCGGTAGATCCCCGACAGACGCCAGCCTGACGCCAACCTACGCGCGGTCGGGTTGGCGAACTGGGGCGTCGTGGCCACGGTCGTCCAGTTCACGACGTGCCGCCGGTCGGAATCGCAGTTGCCCCGGTCGAACTTCGGGTCCGTGGGATTGGTCAGCGTCTCATCGGTAGCGGGACCCGCGGATTGCAGGTCCGCGAAGTCGCCGATGCAATGCGACCAGGCGTAGTTGCCGCTGATGACGAGGTTGCCCACGCGCCTCTCGAGGGAAAGGAGCATGCCGTTGTAGTTCGTGGTCGCGCCCGTGTTGATCGTGGTAACCGCCCCGAAGATAGGGCCGTACTGAGGCCGCTCCAGAAAGAAACGCCGCCGGGCCAGGGTATTGCTCGTCGTCGAGCACGGCATACCCGGAGACACGGTGAACGGCAGGACGGCGCCGTTCCGGAAACAGTTGCCGTTGGCATCGCCGACACCCGGGATGTAGACGGCCGGATTAATCACCTCCTGGGCCCAGATCTTCGAGATATAGCTTCCCAGGTAACTCGCCGACACCATCCAGCCCTGGCCAAACTGCCGCTGCAGGCTGACGTTCCACGAGTCCGTTCTCGGCATGTCCACATCGGGGGGATTGACCTGGTAGGACCCGCCCGGATTGAACCGCGCGTTCACCCCCAAGGTCAAAGGAAATGGATCCCCGCCCGGCGTGGTGGACCATGGATCTGCCATCGGCACACTTTGGATAATGGTCAGATTCGTCCACGGTGCCGCGGCGACCCAGTCCTCTTTCCAGATTCCCGCCAGGACTTCATAGTTGCGGGCATAGGAAGCTCGGAAAGAGGTCCGTCCGTTTCCGTTGACATCCCAGGCAAACCCGGCGCGGGGCGCAAACCGCCACCATTTGGTTTCGGCGGCCGTCAGGCCGATGAAGCCCGGGTCTCCCGGGTAGGACAGGCCCGGCGGCGCGCTTCGGAATGCCGTGCTCCGGGTGCCCTGGAGGAAACGATTGTAATCGAAACTGTAGATGCGCCCGTTCTGCATGGACTGGGGTAGGCCGGGCTCCCAGCGTAGCCCGTAGTTCAGGGTGAACCTGGGCGTGAGCTTCCAGGAATCGGTGGCATACAGCGCGAGCGTGGTCTGCCGGGGAGACGCGTTGATCTTCCCGGCCATGTAGAACAGGCTCACCTGGCCGGTCATGAAATCCGCCATCGGCGACCCGGTGGCGAAGCCTCGGAACTGCATCCAGCCCACTCCGAAGAAATGGGCGTCTTCAAACTGCCGGCCCTGGCTCGCCTGGACGCCGAAAGCCATCTGGTGATTGCCCCGCAGCAGGCTCACGTCGTCGGAAGCCCCGTAGGTGGTAGCCCTCCAGTGATCCCCTTGGGGGAGCCGGGTTCCGAGGATGAACGCCCCGGTGACGTCAAAGTAGCTGTTGGGCGTGCAGGTCATCTTAATGCCGATTTCGCACTGAGTGAACCCCTTCGCGCTGGTGAGATTGGACGCCACCCGGTTGACGGACAGGCGGAACTGCTGCACCGCGGTCGGGCTGATCAGATAGGTCGAGCCCAGCGCATACGAATGGATCAGGTTATTGAAGCCGTTCCCGGTCCCTCCGCCGCGGTCGGCGTACGCCAGAATGCTCTCATTGGGGTTGGCTTCGCCGGGGTGGGGTTGGTCGTACTTGTTGACGACGAAGCGTCCGAACAATGAATGTTTGTTGCTCATCTGATAATCGACGCGCCCGACATACTGGTGTTCGTCCGAGATACTCCGGGTCCTGTAGAAGACCTCCCCGCACGGGTTGTCCGGCGTCAGGTTGATCCTTCTGAGGATCTCCAGCGCCGGAGCAGCGTACCGACTCGGATCGATCCGGTTGTTCAAGAATCCGCCGCGGTTCAGGTTAATGCCCGAGCATGCGTTGAACGCCGTCCAGTCGCCGTTCTCGATCATGGCCCTTGTGGGAACGAATGCGCGGCTCGATGCTGGGTCCTGTCGCAGAATTGTGCCCTGATAGCCGCCGAAGAAAAAGAACCGGTTCGACACAACGGGACCCCCGATCGTGCCGCCGAACTGGTTGCGCTTGAGAGTGCTGCCCGTCCGGGAGAAGTACTCTCTCGCGTTGAACAGGTCGTTGCGGACGAACTCGAACAGGTCCCCGTGAAACTCGTTGGTGCCCGACTTCGTCACCATGTTCACCGAGCTTCCCTTCGCGTTTTCCGCGGAAAGCCCGCTGGTTTCCACATTGAACTCCTGCACGGCGTCGGGAAAGGGCACCGGCATGGCGGCCCCGTTGATGTAGTTGTTGTGGAGGGCGCCGTCCAGCCTGTAGGTCGTTCCGAAACCCACACCGCCGCCCACCGAAACAAGCGGCTGGTTGGAGCCTCCGGTGTTGAAGCGCGCCGTGGCCGTCTGGACGGCTCCACCGGCAAGCGTGATCAGATCGGTCACGCTCCGCCCGTTGAGCGGCAACTCCAGGATCCGCGCGTTCTCGGTGAGCTGTCCCACGCCGACGCTGCGCGTTTCAACTAAGACAGTCGAAGCATTCACTTCGACTGTCTGGGCCACCTGCCCTACTTCGAGCACTGGGTTTACTACGGGACTGCTATTGACCGCTAAAACAATTCCCGTTTGCGCAAAACTTCGGAATCCTGACAGCGCGGCCTCTAGCCGGTATGGGCCAAGAGGCAAGTTGGGCAGCGAGTAAGATCCCGTCTCATTAGTCACGGTTGTGCGAACTACGCCTGTTTCAGTCTGTGTGACCGTAACTTCCACACCCGGTAACACGGCCCCACTCGGGTCCCGCACTGTACCGCTGAGCTGTGCTGTTGCTTGTGCCCAGCCAGTCACAGAACTCAAGATCGAAACAATCAATATAAGAGGTAGCCTTAATGCGATTCGCTCCATGGTCCTTCTCGACATGCGAGTTTTCTCGGATCACGCACTTCCGCCGCCTGGGTTTCTATAATTTGCTCGCGCTGCGTTTTATACAGATTTGGCCGTGCGAATGCACGCAATCGTCAAAAACGTTTTTCTCATCGCAGTATCCGATTGCCGGACTGTTGCTCTACTGAACGGGCACAGGCGCAACCGGCCTCGACTCGGGCGTTGTGGGGTTCGCGGCAATCAGTTTCTGCCCGTTGGGCAGAATGACGTGCAGGATCCGCCCGATCGGCTGGCCGTTCTTGACTGGCTCGATCGTTACTGTGACCTCATCTCCGGCTTTGAATGAAGTCCGGGACCACCCGCGCGGCGTCATTGACGTTGGGCTCTGTGTCTCCACGGCCCAGTTCCGCACAGTCCCCGTGCCGTCGTTCGCATCGAACTTCAGGAAGCAGTGCGGGTTGCTCCAGATCCATTCCGTCACGGTGCCCTTCAACGTGACTTCCTTGCCGGTATCGAGCGCCGCCGCGCCGTGATGGGCGAGGAGCGGAACCGAAACCAGGAGCAGCGCTGCCGCCGCTAATATGTCAAACAAAGTCTTTTTCACGGCAATCCTCCATCGATGTTGTTACTTCGTTTTCGCCTGACTGGCAATTTCCTTCCTGTAGGCCAGCGCCTCGGATGCGGAAGGAACCATCTCCATCAGATCAGTATCGTTGGGCATCAGCCTGATCGGTAACTTGTTCAGCGGCGTCCATGGCTTCGTATAGATGAGTGGGTCTTCGAGGGTGACGGTCAGCGCCAGGGTCTCGCGGTCGACGCGGTGATACCGCTCCTCGACGCGCATGCTGGTGCTGTGCGGGTTGCCCGCATTATCGAGCCACGTTCGGTCGTCCAGGCCAAAGCTTTGAACCACCAACGTGTAGTCGTCTTCCCAGCGACCCACCGAATAACCATACCACCGCGGATCAGGATCCTTCGGAAGCGCCCGGCCATCGGTCCAGATGACGCGCCACCGCTTCTCGAACATGTAGAGCATCAGCACTTGCTTCGCCGTCTGCACGATCTGAAACGGCCGCAACTCATATAACAAGATCCTAGGAAAGCCCGCAGGATCGCCCAGAGTCGACAAGGGGTCGTTGTCCTCGGAGACGTCCGCGATTCGTGGTCCGTTCCCCGGCTTGTTGGCTTTAGCCATCTCCCCGCCGCGTGGTGTGAAGAGAGCGGCGACGTTGTATCCCGTCGGTTGGATGCCTCCTGGTCCGGCGTCCCAGATGCCGGACAAGTCGCGGCGCGGAGCTGGACCCGACGGTCCCTTTGGCGGTTCGCTCAGTCCCGCATTGTTCCATGACTTCATCTGGGCATGCGCTCGGCCCGGCACGAGAAGTGTTGCCGAAGCAATGATGAACACGATGAAATGTAATCGCATTGAGGAGACCCTCCTGTCACCACGCCGAGCGCGTCAGTTGTCCGTCTAACGTTCAGTTCGTTCCCGTTGCCCGCGGATTATAGCTGAGTTTTGGATCGAAGTAGTCTTTGAGAAGTGGTGGCCGCCCTTCCTTCAAATAAAGATCCGTATGATTCACCACCTCTTGAGTTACAATCACTGGTAACTCCTCCCGCCTCGAAAAACGTCGAGAAACCCTGAACAAATTTGGTGCCCTCAAAATTGGAAATGGATTTGACCTTGCAGCTTTCTGCTTCCGGTCTTGTAGTTGATCTGGCCGAACGTACCCGAGTTCATGTTCAGATTGGGATCTCCGGGTGTCGGATGGTTAAAAACATTGCGTGCGTCCACACGCAGCGTCAGAGTTTTCGACTCCGCAATCTTGATCGTCTTCAGGAGATTCGCGTCGAAGCTCCACATTCCCGGTCCTGTGAGCGGATTCAGGCCGAGCGATCCGAGTTGTCCAGGCGCAGCATTCCGCAAGACGATTTTTCCGTTGGCATCCGCAAGCGCACTGAGAGTGCAAAAAGGTGCGAGCGATGAGGCCACATTGGCGCACGCCGGGTCGGGCACTCTCTGGTATTGCTGTGAAAAGAAATTGCCGAATGCGTCGTCCTTTTTCACTGGCCAGACGACCTTTCCGTCACGAGGAAATTCTCCCACAACGTCTGGGGTACCGATGCCTGTAACGGTTTGCCCGTTCATGCGGGAGGCGGTTTCCCCGCCGACAAGCGTAGTCAAGCCATAGATCGTTTGCCCGCCGATAACCAAAAGCGGAGCGCCGGATGTGAGGTTGACTATCGCACCAACGTCCCAGCCCTCGATCAGCCGAGCAAACCAGCCCGAGGAGTTGGCGCCGAGCCGTCGGCCTGGGCCGAAGGGCAGCTCGAACGTTCCATAACTCCGGAAATCATGAGCCCGGTGCGTGGGCTGAAGGGTGTAATCCGCATTTCGGTTTAAGAGATCCCGGTATGTGCCGTTGAAGGTACCACCTAAGTTCACGCCTCCACTGACGGCGAGGCTGCGGCTCCAGGTATACGCCGCCCGGTAGGCGATACCATGTGTGGGGCGAACGGTGAACCCGGCCTCCAGCGAGTGGTAGTTCGAACTGTCGGAGTTATTGCGGTAGTTGAGCGTGGAGAACTGCGGGTTGGCCACGATGAAATTTTCCGGAAACAATCCGCTCGAGCGAAGCGTGCCGCCATTAACGACCTGGCCTCTTGGTTGGACAGTACCCACATTTGTCGTGTTGAGGGCGCGAGCGACACTTGCGAAGTCCCCGTTCGCGATGAAGGTTCGGAATGACGAGTTCCGGCGAAGCGCTTCCGATCCCGACAGGTCCGTGCCGACAACACCGCTCCCAAGATTCAGACCCTTGAACATCTGATCGAACATCGGGGCATCGCCGCCGGCCCGCGTGATTGCCAGAGCCTGGAGTAAGCCGTTGCTTCTGAAGTCCGCTTCGTTGAGATTCATCGAGGAGTGGAGTTTCAAGCCGCGGTCGCCGAGATACCGGAAGTCCAGTGTCAGATTCGAGGTCAACGCCCGTGTAATTCCCAATGTGAATGTTTGAACATAGGGCGTTGCATAGTCCGGAGCGAAGACCGACAGAACCTGCGATCGATCCGTGAGCGGGAATACCGTTGGAGAAACCGGCGTGAGCGTCACCGGCAGAGGAATGGACATGTTTGAATAATCCCGGTATTCACCGGTTCCCCTATCGATTGGTTGATAAACCAATCCCGGCGTGTTTCCAGCGTCCGAGCCAATCCATGAGAGCGTATTGCCGGGTAATTGGTACGAGATTTGGTATCCACCACGAAGAGTGGTTTTGTCTTTACCAAGCCAGGTGGGCGACCAGGCAAATCCTATTGCAGGCGCAAAGTTGTTCTTGTCGCTTGGCCATATTCCCTGGTCCGGATACTGTGTGTCTCGCCCAATCAGGACAATTTGGGTCAAGTCACCTTTCTGCGGTGTACCCCCCGACATCCAATTGTTGAAACTCCGGCCCGAATATCCGAACGCGGCACTGTTGCCTCCGATTAAACCCCTTGTCCAGTTCTTACTGGTCTGACTCTCGAAATACGGGACCTGGAACAAATCCCACCGGAGGCCCAGATTCAGAGTGAAATTAGGGGTGATCTTCCAGTCATCCTTCACAAAGAAGTTGAATTCGTTCTGAATCGACTTCCGGATTTTTCCGTAAGTAAGGGGTGGCTGATTAGGCCCGAAATAGTCCTGGCGATAGTCCAGGTATTGGGTATCCGCCGGTTCGCGCGTTTCAAACTTCTGGCTGATGGTTTCGACCGAGCCGGCTAGTGTCAACAGCAGGTTTTGGGCCAACGTCTGGTTGGGCGAAAGCAGTCCGGGAACTTTGTCAATGCCGGTGACAGGTATAGCCCCGGCGCCGCCAGTGACGATCGGCATCAGCCCTCCTGCAGCCCAACCCTTGCTGGAGGCATGACGAAATTCAATACCACCTTTAAACGCGTGAGTACCCCTGGTCCAACTCAGCGTCTCGGTGAAACTGTTCAAGGGGGCTGTGTTCCCAAGATCGCTGGCGGTACAAATTGGGGGGCAGCCGCTACCCGCGCCGGTAAGGTTGTTGTTGATCACGTGATTTGGAAACAGGACAGGAAGCTGATTGATCGGAATACTATTGATCTTCGTCAGGAAATCGAAAGCCTCTTTGGCGTACGGGGCGCGTGACTGATAGGCGGGATCCCAATAGAGAGATGTGACGCGGTGCCCCCACTTGAATTCGTTCAGCAGGGTTGGCGAAAGGGTCGAGGTCAATTGCACTGTTATGACTTTCGGGTACTCGCGGATCTCGCCGCCCCATCCGGTGGGCCAGAACTGCACGAGGTTGTTGTCGGTGTAATGCGTTTCACGAATGAACGTTCCTGTCAATGTGTGATTCTGATTGAAATGATGATCGATTTTGATGTTGAACTGCCTGCGCTTGTACGCGTCGACATTTTCTCCGTTTCCGCCTGCCGGCCCGGCGACCGTATGGCGGGTCCACCGGTGCACTGCGGTATTCAAGCCATCGACGGGCACAGGAGTGCCTGTCGAGCTAACTTGCCCGACAATCGTATTCGGACCGTCGAAAGCGTTGGCGTGGGGCATTAATGCGATCAGTCGGCTCATGAAGCCGCTTGGATCCATCCGCCTGCGAGACGGATCACCCGGATTCAGGACATCGCCGAATACGCTGAAGCTTTGCATCGGGCCTGTCGCTCCAGGGATCTGCGTGTAGGGCAGTGGATTGCCTGACCTGTCCACGACGGACGCAACTCGCGTCGCACCCGAACCACTGGGTGTCGCATCGGCATTCCCGTTATTGACTCCCGGAAAGAACCGGAAGATGCCCTGCCGCGCGGGATCGGTCAACACAACGGTATTGACAACTTCCTTTTGCGATCCGTCCTGCGCATCGAACATGCCGAAGAAAAATGTCTTGTTCTTGATAATTGGTCCGCCAAGATAAGCGGTGTACTGCGGGCGGTTGTACCAGAAGGGTGCGACACCTTGCCTGTTATTCGACCACGTGTTGGCATCCAGGACGGAATTGCGGACGTTGAACGTAGCGCCTCCGTGGAATTGGTTGGTTCCCGATCGCGTTCGCACTTGAATTTGTGCGGAACCACGCCCCTCGACGTCCACAGCCGCGACCACAACACGGACTTCATCGACCATGTCGGGATTGATAAACGTCGCCGTCTTCAGTCCCTGGACGTGTGTCCCGGTGTTCATGGTCACGCCATCCATCGAAATGCCGATGTTCCCGCCCCCTGTTGCGGTGATTCCCGCAAACGTGGTGTTGGGGTGACCATCTCCAAAAACGCCGGGCATAATCGTCGTGGCGATATCCATCACATTGCGGCCGACGATCGGCAGATCGGCGACCTCCTTTTGAGGAAGCGCGTTGCCGACCGAAGCGGATAGGGTCGTGAGCAGTTGGTCGGCCGCGACAGAGACCTCAAGAGCTTGCGATACGGCGCCGACCTGCAAACTAAAATTCTGCCGGATCTGTTGCGACGTACCCAGTGTGACTTGGAAGATCTGAGTTTGAAAGCTGGCTAGCGATGCACTAACCCGGTACGGTCCGGGCTGAAGACTGGGAAATTGGTAAGTTCCCGCTTCGTTAGTCAGCGCCGTCGAAACCACGCCTGTCTCGGTCTCTGTCGCCGTGATTTCAACACCTGGGATCAATGCTCCGGTGGCATCGGTTACCGTTCCGCTCAGCGTCGCATTGATAACCTGAGCGAATCCATCCAGCGCGAAAAACAGGCACACCACCGCAACGGCTCTAACAAACAATGCATTCATCCGATCACCTCCGTTTACCGCTACAGTCTTGGTTAACTCTTGACTCGGATCCAGCCGTGACGCGTATGGCTGGGTTCCGCGCCCAACTCGGCATATTTTTCTTTGATCCGGGACAGGTTGTCAGCGGTCGATCCCGGCAGCTCCATCAGCCTCTTCAACTCCTTGCTCATACGGTTCTCGTAGTCCTTGGGCACAGGTTTGAATCTTTGCTGGAGGTTGCCGGACTCCACTCCCTTGATGCCGTATAGCTTCGCGGAATTGAGACCGAGAATCTTGCGTTTGGCATCTAGAGTCAATTCCGGGTAACCGTACTTCTTCCGCAGGTCTTCCGGAATCTGGAAGCGCCAGAACGCGTCGATCTGCCATTGAGGAGAGCCATACCACACGGAATCGGAACCGAACACGATCCGATCCGGGCCCATGAACTTCATGAGTTGCCCCATAATGTGAGCGGCTACTGTGGGAAACGTCACGATCGATGACGCCCAGGTCGTCCCAATTTCGGCATACGTGTTCTTGTACGGAGCGACCAATATGGCGTATTCCGTGGTCCAACTGATATCCGGCACGCCCTGGCGAAGCTTGCCGGACTTGACCTCCTGCCACGAATCATAAAGAAACGCAAGGGGACGGATGCACGCGTGATAGGTGATGAAATTCAGGTTCGGCCAGTCCTTCGCCGCTTTGGGCAGATCGGCGGGATGACCATGTTCCGGGTCCGCCGGCTGTGGCGGAACCAATCCCTTGTGAACGCAAATATTGTTAAAGCCGGGCTTCTTGTCCTTCAA
>QHWY01000086.1:0-101597 GCA_003223875.1 Acidobacteriota bacterium
GAATCCGTTATGACACGCCGTATTCCGTCGGGTTCCCGACGCCCCGGCGCGTGCGGTAGGGAGTGACTGTAGCGGCGGTCTGTGAAGACATTCATGAGCCGCGGCTCAAAGTGAACAATGAAAGTTCGCAACGGATCTAAAGGACTTACTGCGACACTTTCGTTACAGCTGTGAATGAATTGATGACACGCAACTCCCCTCCTAAGTTAGGATGGGGGCCTGCGAGGAACGCGAAGCGCGAGCCCGATAGGGCGAAGCCTCAAAAGAAGTCCGAGCAGGCGGGGTGGTTCCCCTGCCGTTACTGGCAGTTGAGGGAACCACCCCGCCCTCGCTTGCGCTCGGGCACCCCTCCTAACTTAGGAGGGGAGTGGCCGCACTCCAATTCATTCACAGCTTCGGTGATCGCTACAACTTAGGAACATTCCCGCACTGCATCACGACCGTTTTGTCCGTCAGCCAGAGTTGTCCGGTGATCAGGGGGTTTCCGAGAACGGGCTGATATAGCGCTTCCAGGCTTCCGGTACTCGACACTGTCGCGGGAAGGTTCCGAGCGAGCGGATAGCTTAAAACCGGCATATATTCCGCACTCGGAGGCAGCGGCTGCGGCATTTGTTCGTTGAGATCGTTTCGTACGCCGATTTGGCCCGACGTTAATAAAATGGCCGCCAGGAGGAATATCATCGGGAAAATTGAATTCGTCCGTCCAGATGCGGGGACACCGTCCCTAACCGAGCGATGTGTTCGGCGACTGCGTCGCGCAGGAGGATTCCCGTGTCTTCGACATCCATACCGCCGGCGAATTCGGTAAAGCCGTCGCCGCCCATCAACAAGTAGTCGTTCGTCGTAACGGTATAGAAATCTTTGTCGCGGAGAGGAGTGCCGTTCTCCAGGCGTGCGGAAACGAGCCGTTTACCCTCAGGTTTCGCCGGGTCCAGCTTCACGCGGACACCGCTCACGCTCAGCATCGTCTTCCCAAGGATCCGTTTGATTTGGGCGCCGCTGAGCCGCATCGTCACAAGCGTCTTTTCCGAAGGCAAGACTTCGAACAGTGTCCGGCTGGTAATCGGCCCTTTCGGAATGCCCATTTGAGGATCGGCAGCGGTGATGAGAGTAATTTCGGTGCCGGTTTTTGCGCGAACCGCGTCCGCGACGAGGTTACCCAGATGCGACTCCCGCGCCGTCGAGCGCATGAGATCGCCTGCCGCCTGACCCAGAACCGTCTGAAGTGTTTCGTCCAGTTTCATCTCGTAGGGCTCGATCAAGCCTGCGATGGATGGATCGGGATCAAAACCTTCGAGGGGAATCAATCGGCTGGCGATTCCTTTCAGCTTGCCTTCCGTAAATGTGAGATCGAGCCTGCCCACGTACTTGCCGAACTTTCCAGTGCCGACGATCGTTGTCTGCCCGATCCGCATCGGTAGATCAGCTTCCTCGTGCGCGCCGATAATCAGGCGAATCTCAGGAAACGCGCGCGCTATGCGCTGCTCTTCGGTCCTCCTCACGTTGGCCAGAAGGATGATGGTGTCGGCGCGCTGCCGAATGCGCGGCAACAAATCCTCCAGTGTTCGCACGGGATCCGCTACATCGACGTATTTCACGTTTTGGGGGTGCCCGGTAATCTCCTGGCTGGTCAACCCAACCACAGCGATACGGACGCCCTGAGCGTTATAGATCGCAGCCGGTTGGATTTCATCGACAGGGGATGTCGTGTTTGCGGAAAGAAGCAGAAAATTCGCCTGCCGGCTGCGCGCACGCAGCGCCGCAATACCGAAATCGAATTCGCTGCTTTCGACGGCAACGGCGTCATAGCCGATGGCATTCATGACAGCCACTACCGGCTCCCCCTGGAAAGTGTCCGAGATAAGGGAGCCTGAAAGGATTCCTCCTGCGTCGAGCATTAGATCCGGCTTGAGTTCCCGAACCACGGTAGCAAGCCGGGCACTGCCGCCCGCATCCGGTCCAGGCAGGATGTGCCCGCGGATGTCGTTGGTATGCATGATGACGACATGCGTCTCCGGCGCCGCAGCGAGGGAGATGCATGAAAACACGAGAAGGATGAACGCTCGAATACCGCCTGGAGTCATTCCGACAAATTGTACTCCAGCGGCGGGCTTTGCCCAACAAATGCGGGAACAAACCCACAAAAAGCACATGAGAATCAAAAAAGCACAAAAAAGAATTTTTGTGCTTTTTGGGCAGCGTTTTGTGCCTTTTGTGTACTTTCCCCGATAGGTTTGGGCAACGCTGGCTCAGCGGGCTTTCGGGCCGGGCTTGGTTTTCTTTGCGGATTTTATGGTTTTATCTATTTCACCGCGATGGCGTACGATCACCGTATCCAATTTCTGTTGGATTTCCCTTAAGACTCGCGGCGGATCCACCCCCGGAAAGTTCCGATCTACATGCTCGTCGACGATCTCGACGAGGGCGAGCAATTCGGCAAGTGACAAATCCGTGTTCATTAAATTTAACGCGAAGCCTACTAGCCGGACCAAGTGTACTACGTCTAAGGAGATTGGAGTAGAATGGGCCTATGAAAATCACATCGCGCCTCGTTTCGATGGCCGTTATTGCAGCTATAGCAGCTAGTACGGCCGCTTCGGCACAACATGCCGGCTTTCAGATCGGAATCGCTCAACCGACAGTTGCATTTCCGCCAATCCACGCGCCGGCCATCGCGACGCGCGGCACATTCATCGCGAATCCCTTACCGATCGGCTCCGGTCCTATAGTGATCATCCAGAATCAGGTGTTTGCGCCGAATCCCCTCTTCATTCCAAATCAGGTTTTTGCGCCAAATCCCGGCTTCGTATCGATGCCGGGCTTTGCCGAGAATCCCGTGTTTTTGCCCAATCCGACGTTCAACCCTGGTTCGGTGTTTATTCCGAATCCGTTTGTCTTTCCAGGCCAGGTGTTTGGTGCAAACCAGATACCCTCTCAAGTCATCATTCCGGACCACATCCTCGTTCCTGGTCAGACCGTCGTATCGAACCCGACTGCCGGCTCGGTCATACAACCGGTGGTTCCACCGATGCAGTCCACTTTTGGACCTCCCCCGGTCAAGCAACAAGCCGTTCTTCCGGCGCCCGGTACGACGCGAGCGGAGGTTCTGCGTCAGTTTGGACAGCCTTCGGTAACTGTGACTACACGAACAGGCGAGACGCTATATTTCCAGGGGGGGACAACGATCACTTTACAGAATGGCCAGGTTACCGGCCCAAAGTGAGATCGTCGACTGCCGGCGGTGTCCGCGGCTTGTCACTTATCGGGAAGAAGTCGCCCGAACCAAAGTTCGGCGATTTCGCGATTGGGAGTATTGGGGACGGCCGGTTCCAAGCTTCGGACCAATCGGTGCACGGCTTTTTATTATTGGTCTTGCTCCGGCGGCTCATGGCGGCAACCGGACCGGAAGAATCTTCACTGGCGACCGTTCGGGCGATTGGCTCTACCGCGCTCTGTACAACTTCGGTTTCTCGAATCGTCCCACATCGACTCACCGCGGCGACGGGCTCCGTCTGATTCAGTGTTATATCACTGCCGCCGTTCATTGCGCGCCTCCCGACAATAAACCGCTACCTCCGGAATTCGCGAATTGCCGGCCTTATCTACTCGATGAGCTTCAACGGTTGAAGCGAGTGCGCGTAGTGGTCGCGCTGGGAATGATTGCCTTTAAAACATATTTCGCGGCTCGGAAGCAGCTTGGTTGGAAGAATCCCAGTCCGCTGCCGCCATTTGGGCACGGATTCACAGCGCAGCTACCGGATGGCTTGACGATCATCAACTCGTATCACCCGAGCCAGCAAAATACGCAGACCGGGAAATTAACGGAAATAATGTTGGACGATGTGTTCAGGAATGCGAGACGCATCCTGGATGGAAGCTAATCGAAGGTGTCTTCTTCCCAGCGGATGTTGCAGACCGAGCAGGTCCACCAACCCTTCCCCCAATGGCCGAGATCTGAAACAGTATGTTCTGCGCCACAGCGCAAGCATTTCGGCTTGGGTGTAATCTCGACGTTTTGGACTTCACTCTCTGGCATTTTTCACGGACTCCTCTTTACATCCTAAAACATTAGCCACAAAAAGGCACAAAAAACGATTTTTTGTGAATTTTGTGCCTTTTTGTGGCTGATCCCTTTACGCGGCTTGGGCGATTTCTTTTAGTGTCTCTCCAGTCAAATATTCTTCGCCGGCAGCTTTAGAGTTCAACGAGCTGAAAGAGCGTTGGCCGGACCTGACGCACTCGGACGTGGAGTACATCGACGGCTCTGAGGACAAACTCAGTGAGGTCGTTCAGATGCGGAGACACATCTCGGCGAGGAAGCACGACGTGACATTGACGAATTTCTGAGGACGTTAGACGTTCACCAGAGGATCGCATAATCGCGGCCCCAGAATTGCTGACCAATTTAGCGACATTGATTCTCCTTGTAGATTCTCCGTTAGGAGGGGCGCCGGCTTGCCAGCGGCGCCCGTTTTCTTCTCCAGGCATCTGCTAACGGTGGTCGATGAATTTTGGGACTGTGGTGGATCCGAATTCCACCTTCCCTTATGCGCCTACCTAAGGTATGGTAAGCGTAACCGAAAATTAATGTTAGGAAAGAGCCTATCCATCCAATGTCGGATAAGGACATCATCATCAAGTCGCTCGAGCGAGTGGAGCGGCGAATTCGGACGAACCGGCTATTGAACGAAGTCGCGCTAGGCGCAACGTTTTTCCTGGCATTTCCTCTTGCGCTCAAAGTCTGGGATCTATTCGCTCCCCTTCGAGGCGAGACTATTGCCATCGTCGCTGGTATTTGGGTGCTACTTTTTGCCGCCTATGTGGTCTGGCGGAGCCTCCGCAAGGCCACATTGAGACAAGCCGCTGCCGTGATCGATAAGGCCGCGGGCCTGAATGATGAGATCAAGACAGCGTTTTGGTTTATCCACAATCCGAGGCCTTCGGAATGGATTGATGTCCAGATCCATCGCGCGTCGCTAAGGGCGCAGCGAATGAATCTCAATACGCTTTTTCCGCGGCACATTCCCAAAACCTCATACATTGCTGCAGGCCTGTTTCTCCTGTTTGCCAGTCTCAACTTTGTTCCGTTACCGTGGAACCACAACTGGCTTGCTCTTCAGGCAGCCCCGGCCTTTAGTCTGACGCCTGACGAGGCCGCGATCCTCAAACAAACCGAGGCTCTTCTTCGTAAAGCCGAGAAACTCAAGCAGCCGGAACTGGCGGAGAAACTGGAGGAGATTGTCCAGCAGTTGCAGGAAGGAAAGATCGACGCAGCGCAAGCAGCACAGATGTTGGACGCCCTTCAAAGCCTGCTAGACGAAGGCAATCTCGACGCAGCCAGCATTCGCGAGGGTTTGGAAGAAATGGCGAAGGATTTGGCTCAGTCGGAGAGACTGGAATCAACGGCCGAAGCGATGAAGAACAAGGAACTCAACCTCGCGGCGAATGAATTGCGCAAACTGGCAGAGAAGTTGGGTCTGAACACCCCCGAATCGAATCAGCAAATGCAAAAGAGCCTGCAGCAAGCTTCGGAAACCCCGCGCTTGGGTCTGGAGGAGCTCGCCAGACTTTTAAAGGAGGCCGCGGAAAATTTAAAAAATGAAGACCAGCAAGGGGCTCAGCAATCCCTGGACGAAGCCGCGCAAGAGTTAGACAACCTGGAAGAAAGGATGCAAAGCCAGGAATTCAAAAACCTGGCGGCCCAGCAGCTTCAGAACCTGCAGCAATCGCTACGCCAGCGTCAACAAGCAGGAAATCAACAAGGCCAAAGAGGACAGCGCGGACAAGGCCAGGCACAAAAGGGCCAAGGCCAAAGAGGACAACGCGGGCAGCAACAAAATGACCAGGCCGAGGGCCTGCAGTTTGGGGCAGGAACCGAAGGCGAGCCTACCGATCAAGCCGGCCTGGACAGTCAGGCAGGCGCGCCGATGCCGGGCAATAGTGAAGGTAACGGTTTGATGCCTTCCGGCAAAGGTGGCAGCGATGCTCCTCGTGAGGGAGCGCCCACGACGCTCGACGTCAAGCTCCAGCAGGAAGGGGTCAAAGGCATGCAGGATCAGGGAAAAGAAGAAAACATCGAGGAGGTGAGCAAGCAGGAACGTTCAAAGCTCGATTATCGCAACGTAAAGTCGGAGCTGAGTCCCGCGCAAAAGGATCTCCTGAATCAGGACCGCATTCCATGGGAATACCGGCCGCTCATCAAAAATTACTTCCAAGCGATCCGGCCGCCCGCCAAAAAGTAGGAGCATTCATAAGTAGATGAGTATCGCCATTGATCAACAGGTCGTCACGTTCCAAGAACAATTCAAGAAGGTCAAAGAGGAAGTTTCGAAGGTCATCGTCGGATATGGAGAAATAATCGATGGCGTCATCATGAGCCTGCTGGCCAGCGGTCATGTGCTTCTGGAAGGCGTGCCGGGCCTCGGTAAAACAAAGCTGGTATCGACCCTCGCCGACGTCATGCACTTGAAGTTTTCCCGGATTCAATTCACACCCGATCTCATGCCGGCCGATATCACCGGCACCAACGTCGTTCAGGAAAACGCAATGGGCGAAAAATTCCTCGACTTTCAGCCGGGGCCGATTTTTTCAAACATCCTGCTGGCGGATGAAGTCAATCGGGCAACGCCCAAGACGCAATCGGCATTGCTGGAAGCCATGGAAGAACGCAGCGTCACTGTCGGCAAGCGAACGCACAAGCTGGATTCGCCGTTCTTCGTATTAGCAACGCAGAACCCGCTCGAAATGGAAGGAACGTATCCGCTGCCTGAAGCGCAACTCGACCGCTTTTTTTTGAAACTGAAGGTCGACTACCCCACCGTTGATAGCCTTCACACGATTCTGAATCGGACGACAAAGATCGAAGAGCCGAAGGTCGACCGCGTGCTCGGCCAGGGCGAAGTGCTGGAGATGCGCAGGACCGTGCGTGCGGTTCCCATCGCTCGTCCCGTCCAGGATTACGCCATCCGGATCACACTCGCGACTCATCCGAAACCGCCTTACGCTCATTCGCTAACGATGAAATACGTGCGATATGGCTCGAGCCCGAGAGGAGCTCAGGCACTTGTCATCGGCGGAAAAATTCGCGCGCTGTTGAAAAATCGCGTACACGTATCGGCCGAGGACATTCGCTCAGTCGCATATGGGGCGCTTCGGCATCGCATTCTCCTGAATTTCGAAGGTGAGGCTGAGCGAATCGATACCGACACGATCATCAAGGGAATCCTCGAGGGTACTCCGGAACCGGCGTAATGAAATTCGGGGTCAGACGGGTGAATTCCCTTTTTTCCAATCAAAGATTCCTTGGAAAGGAAATAGGGAATTCACCCGTCTGACCCCGAATTTCCCGGCACGATGAATATGTCCACAGCAAACGTCACACTCTTCGACGATGAGTTCCTAAAGAAGCTCGAATATCTCAACATCATCTCGAAGCGGCTTTTTGCTGGGCAACTGCGCGCGGAACGACGTACGCGAAAGCGCGGCACGGGCCTGGAATTCGCCGACTATCGTGCTTATGTGGCGGGCGACGATTTCAGGCATCTCGACTGGAAGGCATATCTCCGATTAAACCGTTTGATCCTCAAATTGTTCGAAGAAGAAGAAGACCTGCGGATCTATTTTTTCGTCGATAGCAGTCAATCGATGAGTTATGGCGATCCTTCAAAATTGGATTACGCACGGAGGGTTTGCGCTGCGCTTAGTTACATCGGGCTTGCTAATCTCGATCGCGTCAATGTCATTTCGTTCGCCAACGGGATCAAGAGCGAAATGCCGCCCCAGCGCGGCAAGGGCCGGATCTTCAAAATTTTTCGCTTCCTGACCGAGATCACCCCGGGCGGCGAGACCAATGCCCGCGCATCATTCAAAACCTATTGTACCGAGACGCGCCGCCGCGGTCTGGCCGTTGTAATCTCCGACATGTTCGATGGGAACGGCTTTGAAAGCGCGCTCGATATCCTGCGACACTTCCGGCACGATATTTTCGTTATCCACATTGCCAGTCACGAGGAAATCGACCCGATGTTGAGAGGCGAACTCCAGTTGGTCGATTCGGAAAACAATGTCAGCCGTGAGATCACAATTACACCTTCACTGCTTGCCGCATATCGCGCGGAATTCAGTAAATATTGCGAGGCGATTGAATCCTATTGCGGTAAGTATCAACTCGGGTACGCTCGAACGGTCACGGATTTCCCCTTTGAGGAGCTGATTTTGAAGGTCTTCCGTCAAGGCAGGTTCTTGAAATGACATTCTTGGCATTGACTGCCGCACAGGCCGGACTGCTTGCCGCGATAACTGTTGCACTCATTATCGGGCTGTATCTTCTCAAATTGCGGCATCGCCGAGTCCTTATTTCCTCCTCCATCCTCTGGCGCCGTGTATTGGATGAGAGGGAATGGCATTCGCTTTGGGAAAAACTGCGGCGAATTGTTTCCATCGTCATTGCGGCCACAATCGCACTGCTGATCGCGATGTCGCTAGCGCGTCCAGAAGTGGAGTCGCTCACCGGCAAGAACGAGCGCATTGTCATCGTGCTGGATACTTCCCCCACCATGAACACAAATACTTCGGACGGGAAGACGCGGTGGCAGCACGCCGCCGAAAGAGCCAAATCGCTGCTGGACAGCGGTGGCCCAACAACGGAATTTCGTGTTCTTGATACCGCCGAAGTGACCTCTTCGGCGTTTACAACGGATCGCAATGAAGTGCGGAAATTGATCGATGCGATGGCGCCGAAGAGCGCCGAACCGCAATTTCCGAGAGTCGACGGCCAGCTGTCACAGGTTTATTTCATATCCGACGGCGTTGCCTTCCATGATACGCCCTCAGTCGTGAAACGTATTTCCGTTTTCGAGGCCGCCAACAACGTTGGAATCACCGCGTTCGAAATTCGATCCGTTCCGTCAACTCCGCTCGGTTATGAGGCCTACCTGGAAGTCCAGAATTTCGGTCATCCCACCGAAGCCGGCTTGACGCTGAGCGGCCCGGGAGGGCAGCGGGTCAACAGAACCGTTCGCCTTGCGACCGAACAAACCTACAAAGAAGTTTTCGACCTTTCGCAATTTGTAGGGGGCGGAATTCGCGCGACGGCGCAGTCCAAAGACGACGCATTTCCAATGGATGACGTCGCGTTCGCATACCTGCCGATCAAACGAAAGACAAGAACGTTGTTGGTGACGAAGGGCAACCGGTATCTGGAAACCGCATTGAAATTGGACAACTACGTCGATCTATCTCTGACGGATCCGGCAAATTACCGCGAATCGCCGAACCTCGACGCATACATCTTCGACAAGTTTGCGCCAAACGTTCCCCCGGCCCGTCCTGCGCTCATTTTTGGTACTCCGAGCGCGTCTTGGTTGAAACCCGCGGAGGGCGAAATTCAAAAACCGGAAATTACGAGCTGGTCGGAAAATCACCCGATCATGCAATATGTATCGGTTCACGATGTCGCCATCGAGCGGGCGGCACGAATCGATGCCGGCAATCTGACGGTTGTTGCTGCTTCCAAACAAACTCCTTTGATCGTCGTCTCCGAGAAACCGAAATGGGTGATGCTCACGTTCAATCTCGAATCATCCGATTTTCCGTTTCATATTGGCTTTCCCGTCTTCATTGAAAATGTTTTAGCATGGTTCAATCGAGACCAATTTGCTTTGAAACGCTCCCCCGGGGTTGTCGATGTACCGTTGGCCAACGCGCAAATCCGTACGATCGATGGGAAACTCGTCTCCTCTGAACAACAACTCGGCAAGACCATCTTTCTGGCCAACGAACCCGGCCTCTTTGCCGGCGCTCAGGGTGATACGCGCGTTCACGTCGCCGTGAATCTGGCAAACCCGAGGTTTTCGGATATCAATCGATCTGTTTTCAGGACCGATCGTACGGCCGCCAGAGAACAATTTTGGCTACGGCGCGAGCTGTGGTTCTACATGTTGCTGGCGGCGGCGGTGCTCATTAGTATTGAATGGTTCACCTATCACCGAAGGATTACGTTGTGACTGCGGATTTGGACTGATGCGACTAAGCTTTGATAACTACTGGCCGCTGCTGCTGGTGTTGATCATTCCCTACCTGTGGCGAGTTCAGGCAAAGACGCTTACCGACCTCAGTCGAAAGCATCTTCAGCTTGCAGGTGTCGTGCGATCGGCGATTATCGCTCTCATCGCGCTGGCCCTAATGCAGCCGGTCCTCTACCGGTCCGGTGCATGGGAGTCCGTTGTTTATCTTCTTGACGTTTCCGAAAGCGTTTCACCAGCGGCGATCCAATCCGCCATCGAGTGGATGCAGCAAACCAACAATCAGGGTCATCCGGATCATTCGAGATTCGTTCCGTTCGCGGCGAACTCTACGGTTTTCGAAACTTTGGACCAATTAAAAGTAGTTGAAGTCGCCAATCAATCGTCGCGCGGTTCGATCGACCAGAGTGCGACCGATATCGAAGGAGCAATCGATACGGCGATTCGAAACTTTGCGCCGCATCATCTGAAGCGGTTGGTACTCATCAGCGATGGAAATGAAAATTCAGGACATATGCTGAACATGTTGTCGCGGCTGAAGTCGGAAAATATCCGCCTTTATACCGTGCCAATGCAGGCCCGAACAAATCGTGATGTTTGGGTGGAAAACATCATGGCGCCTGCCGAAGTCACCGCCGAGGAACTGTTTCCGGCTGAAGTACACGTTTATAGCCAGGGCGAAACCTCGGCTGAAATCCAGATTCATTACGGTGACAAGACGCTGGGGACGCGGAAGGTTCAGCTCATCCGCGGTCTCAATCGCATCGCTTTCGACACAAGTATTAAAAACGATGCCGGCCCCATAACGCTCGAAGCCGAAGTGAAGGCGCCTGGCGATCCCTTTTCGGACAATAACAAATTCCGTTCGTCACTCGTCGTGGAAGGACGGCCGAAGATCCTATATGTCGAAGGCCATCCTCAAAGCGCCAAATACCTGCAGACCGCTCTTACCAACGAGGGCCTTAACGTAAATACTGTGCCTCCGAGCATGATTCCTACTTCCGTCGAACAGTTGGACGCATACGACGCGCTGGTGCTCAGCGATGTTCCTCGAAACAGCCTGAACGAAGAACAAATGAGGAGTCTGGCCACATACGTTCGCGATCTGGGGGGCGGATTCATTTTGGCCGGAGGAGAAAACAATTACGGTGAAGGCGGCTATGCGAAGACGGTAATCGAAGAAGTCCTGCCGGTGACATTTGAGGCGAAGAAGGAGAAACCGGATTCCGTCGCAATGATAATGGTGCTCGATAAGTCCGGAAGCATGGGCGGCCAGAAAATTGAAATGACAAAGGAGGCCGCAAAGGCGCCGCTCGCCTTGCTCAAGGACACAGACAATTTCGGTGTTGTTGCGTTCGACTACAACTTTTATTGGCCGGTCAAATTCCAGACCGTCGCGAATCGGAGTACCAT
Source organism: Acidobacteriota bacterium (assembly GCA_003223875.1). GTDB lineage: Bacteria > Acidobacteriota > Terriglobia > 20CM-2-55-15 > 20CM-2-55-15 > 20CM-2-55-15. The sequence goes on from QHWY01000086.1 coordinate 11,436, forward strand.
CACGCAAGCGATCAGCACGATCATAGCGGGCGGCGAGACAAACATTTACCCGGCGCTTCGCGAAGCCTATATCCAGCTTGCGGGAGCCACTACACAAGTCAAACATGTCATTCTTCTCTCTGACGGCCGGTCTTTGCCCGACGATTTCGAAGGCCTCACGAAGAAAATGGCAGAATCGAAAATCACCGTCTCGACCGTAGCCGTCGGGAATGGCGCCGATCGGGAGCTGCTCGCGAACATCGCCAACTGGGGCCACGGCCGGACCTATTACCTGGAAGACCCAGCCGCTGTGCCGCAAATCTTCACTGAAGAAACGGAACTGGCGACGGGTAAAACGCTCCGCGAAGAATCTTTCAAACCGGTTGTGAAAAAGACTGTCGAGGCGTTCAAGGGAATCGACTTTAACGCCGCGCCGCCTCTATTGGGCTATGTCGCCACGAAGTCGAAGGAGACTTCCGAAGTTTTGCTCGAATCCAAACGCAAGGACCCCATTCTTGCGCGATGGCAATACGGCCTCGGAAAGACGGCTGCATTCTTATCGGATTTGAAGGATCGCTGGGCCGTCGATTGGCTAAGGTGGAAGGGTTATCCGAAATTCTGGTCGCAGGTCGTTCGTGAAACCATGCGGCGCCACGATAACGACGAGTTCAACTTCCGTGTAGTGAAGGATGGAAACGAAGCAAAAATTACGATCAACGCCATCCAAAAAGACGGCCAGTTCAGGAACAAACTCGAGCCTCAAGTCAGAGTTCTCGGTCCGGACGAATCCGTCTCCGATATCGCTGTCCATCAGGTCGGACCGGGCGCGTATGAAGCCAAGTTTCCCCTCGGGAAAAAAGGTTCCTACCTATTCCGAGCTGTTGGAGCAGAAAGCGGCGGACCATCGCGTGTTCTCGCGTACTCGTATCCGGATGAATATCACTTCTATCCGCCGAATACTGAAGTCCTCCGCTCGATCAGTAATGAAACGAAGGGGCGTTTCCAACCCCGGTCCGAAGAGATTTTCGACCCTCAAGGCGAAACCACGGCGTTGCCGGTACCGCTGTGGCCATATCTTGCCGGGGTCGCGCTGCTGCTCTACTTCTCCGACGTGTTGCTTCGCCGCGTGAGGTTGTTCGAGTAAGAGTCCTCCCCTACTACTTGTGATCTCCGGCTACCCTCGCGACGAAAGTGCCCCAGTGCGCGAAGAATGTGCCGGTGCCAAGTATTCCGGAGCCTTTTGCCGGAATAAACTCGGTTGCGATCCAAATATTACCGTTCTCATCGGTAGCTGCTGCCGAATAGTCCCCCCAGCGAGCAATGCCTTCGCGTCCGGTCAATTGGGGAGTGCACGCGTTGTAACCTGTGAAACCGTCTTCCGGCGCAAGTCCAGGCGCAACGACATGCACTCTCGACTTGCTTTCTTTGCCGGTGATCTTTACATACGCGCCGCTGGGGAAGAAGTCGGGCCCAGCCAATGTAAACACGATTATTGCGTTTCCGGCTCTGTCGACGCCAATTGCCGGATTCAACACGTCGTTTCCGGGGACCGACAAGTAGCCCTGCCGGGAAATTTCGGCTTTCAAAATACGTCCACGCATTGCCGGCACGATCGAGAAGAAGGCAATTCCCGCCCGTTGTCCGCTCCTTTGCTGAACAACCGTGTTGAGACCCGCCCAGAGCTTTCCATCCGCGAAGACAACGTGTTGCATACGATCATTATTGGTATGTAGTCTTTCGAGATGGTCCTCCTCGGTGATGCATCCCGCCGCCGCGGTGACGTCCGGGGGGCTGCTAGCAAGAAAGTCACGAAGCGGCGTTGGACCCGATTTCTGTTCAGCACTCGGAGGCGGACCGTACACCTCGCCGGTAATGATAACTTTGGCAAGCTTTAAGTTTGGGTGTCTACTTGACAGCGAAGCCGTATTCGAAATGGCCCAGACCGCGATGCGATTGTCAAGTTGATTGAAAATGTCTACTGTACTTAGAAAATACTCGACGCCTCCAGCATCATCATTGGAGTCTTCATCATTGGAATCTTCATCATTGGAATCTTCATCAGATCTCTGCCGCGCCCGGAGTGAAGTCGCGGGCTGCACGGAAAAAGCAAGGCCTTCCGGAAGCGGCAAATCGCCGAAATGAACGACAGCCGACAGCCTTCCCTTGGCTAAGAGCTTCTTCGACATCGCATAGATTTGAGCACCGTTGAAAAGGATTTCGGACGCAATATCCAATTCGTTGGTGCTGATGTAAAAGCCGTTAGCGTCAGCGCCAAGGTGAGGTTGGTCGCCGAAGCAGGGACATCCCGGATGATTTTGCGTGCCTCTCTTCCCATCGTCCGTTACATCGATACTGAAGAGATTGAACTCACGGGTTGGGTCGTTACTAGTGCTCACCGCAATTAGGATATGGGCTCTGGGACCGAATTCGCCGGTGGTTGGATTAACATCAATTTGAGATGTCGTAATGAACCACCGTTGCGTCTGTTGGTCGAAGTAACACTCAGGATCCGTTAGAAAATCACCAAATTCTCCGGTCGTTGCGTTTTTCTCAGGTTTTAACCGGAAAAACTGATTCGAAGGAGTGGGTCCTTTCAGGAGCTTACCACGTTGATCGTAGACGGCAAGGGCTGTGTTGACAACCTCCAGCACGAAGCCGCTTCCAACCGCTAGTCCTTGGTCCGGGGGCTCTTTACTGACCTGCGAATCGGTGTAGATGCCCGTTCCGGCCGACCATTGGTCCAGGTGTGTTAATCCCCTAAATCCAAAAACGGTTGGATCGCGACTGACATCGTTATCTGCTGAAATGGGAAACGTCAATCCTTTCGCCGGAGGTGCGCCGCGAGCCGATGAGAGCCGTGCCGCGGATAAGTCAACATGATGCTGGGGTTTTTTGGGCGATCGCTTCTCTGTCCTCGAAATGATCCCGGGATCCGTCAGAGTTGCCGTACCCACGAGGATCAAATCACCAGTGGAGACTTGATTCGCCGCACTCTGAGCGACGGCTTTGGAGATCATCAAATTCGTTACAAGAATCGCGCCCGCGATAATGCGGCTCAGACTCATAAAAGAAACCTTTCGTTGTGAAAATTTAATCCAACCAACCCAAACGGCAGGCTCGGCAACGAAAATGGACAACAGCGCGGCAAGTGCCGCGCCCCTCTTCGGAATTTCAACATCAGGAAATCCATTCTGGTAGACTCCGGTTTCCCTTCCGGAACAACAAGTTCCTTCATCGATAGAGGACTGTCAAGACCGAATTCCCCGTTTCTTAAAGACCGGCGGGGCGACGTAACGACTTTAGCGATAAACGGATAATTTAGGATTCTATCCTAGGACTTGCTTGGATTTATTCATCTATAATGCTTTCAGTTTGATGAGCGTGCATACAGTTCCTATATTGGGCGCGCTCTATTATTCCGGGGAGCCCAGGTTATGTCAGCCCAAGTCATCGAGCTTGCGGAGCGAATCAAGCAAACAGGCCACAGGTCGACGGCGGAATTGTCCGGACTCCTGCTCAAAGCCGACCAACTGGCGCAGGACGATGCGCAGGATGTATTGACTCGCGCCCTGGCGCACCGGGCTGCGGGGAACGCATACCAACTACTGAATCAATTCGAATCCGCCCTAGAACGGTACGACGCCTCCGCATCGCTGCTGCAGACGCTCAGTCAGCCTATTGAGCTGGGTCGAACGCTACATGCGAAAGTCGGCATGCTTTTATTTCTAAGCCGATTCGATGAGTTGTTCGAATGTTCCATTCGAGCCCGTGAGCTGTTTGAACAATGTTCAGATCGGAGGCGCCTGGCGAGGTTGGATGTAAACCTATCTCACGCCTACCACCGTTTAGGAAAACACAAGGCAGCTCTCGAAGCTTCGGAACGAGCGCTGGCGGTACTTGATCAGAGCGCGGATGCTGAGGGTTTCATTACTGCATCCATCAACTCCGCCGTAACACTCATGCACATGCACGAATTCGAACGTGCCGACGAAAGGTATCAAGCGGCTTTAGAAGCTGCGCAACGTGCAGATCTGGCTTCGTGGGTGCTGCTGTGCCGGTACAATCTCGCTTATTTGCGTTACCTGTGCGGCGAAACGGCCACGGCGCTCCGTGAATTGGAATTGGTCCGCGAAGAGTACGAACGTGGCGGCAATGACTGGATGATCTGCCGCTGTTATCTGTATGAATCCGAAATCTTGCTCGAAGTCGGCGATCTGGATGAGTGCATTCGCACTTCCCGTAAAGCGCGGGCGCTTGGCCGGACGCTGAACCTCAACTCCGAAATTGCGGAATCGCTTCTTTACGAGGCTGCCGCTTGGCTTCGGCTCGGACGTAACAGCGACTCAACCAATCGGCTCGAGGAAGCAACACACCGGTTCGCTGCCGAAGGGGACCAGGTCTCCACAGCAGTATCAAAGCTCCAGACGGCACTGCTACGAGGCGAGCAGGGTAAGCCATCGGCTCTTGCCGACGCGGTTGCGGCGCGTGCCATATTGCTCGAGAGCGGCCTTCCTCATCGGATGGCTTTGGCAGATATCGTCATCGGGCGAATTCAGCGCGCCCGTGGCTCACACGAAGCTTCCACGGCCTCACTTCGATCAGCCCTAGCGCAAGCCGAAACGAGCCGATCCGCTTGGATGCAGTTTCATGCGTTATATGAACTAGGTATTGAGCTGACCGCTCAAAATGATCCCGCTGGCATCGAATTGTTCAGGCGTGCGGAGGGACTGCTCGACTTATTGTGGGACCGTCTTGGGTCGGACGACCTGAAAATGTCGTTCCTTTCAGATCGCGAGAACGTTTACACGTATCTGGTGCAATCCACCATCGATCACGCTCCTGAAGCTGCCTTTCGCTTTTCCGAAAAAGCCCGGTCGCGTGTATTGTGCGAGCGCCTCCTAAAAGGCAGCACGGGAACTTCCCTTGCTGATCTCGGTTCGCGCCTCTCGATGGACGAAACCATCGTCGAGTATTTTATTAGCGGCGACGACATTTTTATTTTTGTCATGAATCGAAACGGATTATTCACCGAGCAGCGGCGCGGAGTAGTGCGGCGGCTGCGGACCGTTTGGTACAACCTGGAGCGGCATATTGCGAGTTGCAGCATCAAATGGGAGCGGCTCGGAGCCGCGCGCCATCACTTCGATCTAACAGCTAAAACTCACCTGCAGAACTTTTATCAGGATCTCATCGCTCCGATCGAGGCGCACCTGCGGGGAATGGTTATATTCGCGCCGCACGGCTTTTTGCACGGAGTTCCACTGCATGCATTGCACGATGGGACGCAATATTTGGCCGAGCGGTACACTGTGGCCTACACGCCCAGCGCGTCGCTTTATTGTTCGCCCGTACCGGACCGGCAGTTCGGCCCTCCCCTTTTCATTGCATTCTCGACGAGTTCCGGGTCGTCGAGCTTTGATGAAATCGAAGAATCCGCAGCAGGCTTCCGGAGCGCGCGAGTATTGTTCAACCCGTCCATGAACGAATTGCAAGACGCCTTTGAAGAGCCGCGCGGCCTGGTCCACATTGCCGGCCACGCGGGCATCGACATCGTGTGCGGAAACGTTTCCTGGATTGAAACCCTAGAAGGACGGTTAACGAGCCGGGATTTGATGAACATGCACATCCGGGCAAAGACTCTTGTGATTACGGGATGTCAAACCGCGCGGCGGATGATCCGATCGGGTGACGAATGGTTGGGATTGATGCGCTCTTTCTATTTGTCGGGCGCGAGTACTATCGTGTCCGCATTCTGGGATATTCGCGACGACTCGGCACGGCGATTTGCTCGCGAGTTCTACAAAACGTTTGATGGAAACAATGCTCCTCTAGCAGTTCAACGTACTGCATCGGGTCTGCGAAATTGGCACAGCCATCCTTATTTCTGGGCGGGTTTCGGAGCATTCGTAAGAAAAGAAAGCTAGGAGAAGGGTATGAAGGACATCATTGGGTCTCTCATTTTTGATTCGTCGCTGGAGTCTATACCGGAACTGCGCGCTGTGGCGCTGGCGGACCGCCACCTGATTTACGAAGGTGGGGGCATTGTGCTTGATCTCCTGCTCAAAAACCAGGATGAGGGCACGTGCATCCACATTGGGGGACAGGTTCTGCCTGAAGACAGTGCTTGTACGAGTGTTTCGGACCTTCAGGTGCTCATGGAACAAGGCGCGAGTCGCGTGCGCACGCATACGAACGCGTTAGGGGAATTCAGTTTTCGTGCCGTACAGAACGGCACATTGGATCTTGCCATCATCCTAAAGGACCGCCGCTTCATCGTGCGTGGACTTTCGAATAATGAGCCACGCATGTGGAAGGTGGTGTCGGCCATCCACCTCGGTGGGAACCCGCAATGAAAGCATTGGGAGCAGTTCTGGTTTTGATTTTGGTCCTCTCTTCGTCTCGGGCGGAATCGGATCGCCAGGAATACATTGTGACATTGAAGCGCGGCCAGCAGATTTCGGCAATCAATAACGCCCACAAAACGCGAACGGTCAGAAAGATTCCGCGGACTTCGATATATCTTGTCCAAGACGACGGGGACGGCAGAGAAAACGGGACGCTGAATGATCTGCAGAAAGATCCAGCTATCGAATCGGTTGAGAAGAACGGTCGCGTAAAGCTGCGCTCGGACCGGCAGGCCTTACCAATCAATGGGCTTACGTCGGCCATGGCTTCACTCCTCGATGGTCAATCTCTAACAAACTTCTACGGTACGACTGTTCTGAAGTCGTATATTGATCAGCCGGCTCTCACACTCGCACGCGTGACTGCTGTACGTGACATCAGCACTGGCGCTGGAGCGCGCGTAGCTTATATCGATACCGGTGTCGACCCGTACCATCCCGCACTTCGGCCATGGCTCGAACCTGGAGTAGATCTCTTGAGCGATGGTACTGGGTCCGAGCTCGAGGGCTTATCCAGCGCGATGGCCTCGCTGCTCGATAGCGCGATGGCTTCCCTGCTGGATGGACGGTTCTTCTTCTTATTGGATTCCGCGATGGCTTCCCTGCTGGACAGCGGAAGGGGGCCGGTCTTTCCTCCTGACTTTGGCCACGGTTGCCTAGTTGCCGGTGTAATTCATGTGATTGCACCGAATGCGAGGATTATTCCAATCAAGGCGTTTGACCTCTACGGCAACACGACGATGTTTAGAGTCATCGAAGGGGTCTACCGCGCGAAAGACCTGGATGCCGATGTTCTCAACATGAGCTTTTCAGCCTCCCAATACTCGGTCACGTTGCGGAAGGCGATTGCTGATGCATCGGCTGCCGGTGTCGCTGTTGTCGCCTCGGTCGGTAATGACGGCCTGAATGTGAACCACATTTATCCCGCAAGCTATCCCGGAGTCATTGGCGTGGCGGCCACGGATTTGAACGATCGCCTGGCAGGTTTTTCCAATTACGGCAAATCGGTTTCTATGGTGGCTCCTGGCACGTACATTGTGTCGACGGTTCCCGGAGGAAAATATGCGGCCGCATGGGGAACATCATTCAGCACACCCATCATAAGTGGGGCGCTTGCGGTACTCGCCGCAACGCGGGGGCACGGCCAGGCGGATTCTTCGCTTGTGCTTAATACTGCTGACGATATCGACAAGTTGAATCCGGGGTTTGAAAAGCAGCTTGGACGGGGCAGGATCAATCTGCGGCGAGCTTTGAAAGAAAAAAACTAGAGGAATGGATGGGTTTTCACAATCCGAGATTCAGCAAATTGCTGGGTTTGTTCGGAAAATCGCGAAGGCACCCAATGTTGAAGCAGTCATTTCGGAAGCATTCATAATCTTGAAGGGTATCGCTGACATCGATCGAGTCCGAATCGTCTATTCGCCTTCACCATCGAAGTGGACGGAATGGAAAGCAGACAAACACAAAATTGAGGTGCGTCCCCATGAGGAATGGCCGCCACCTGAAAAAAAATCGGTTAGCGTGCCATTCGATCCTGAAAACAACCATTGCGGATTCATTTCCACCAATAACAAGGGTGACAAAGTGCTGCCGTCGTTAGAAATTATCGCGCCGGAAGTGTGGTCTGGCTTGTTGCTCCAATCTGCCCTCGCACGGGTTCAAAGGGCTGCCGTTTCGGAAACCGAACTTGTCCGCGCAACTCTGCGCGCTCGAGACGAAGAACGGGGGCATATCGCGCGAGAGCTTCACGACGACTTGGGCCAGTCGCTAGCGTCATTGAAATTGACGCTGAAATGGGCCGAAGATCTCGCCCGCCCGCATCTCCGCATGGAGACAATCGCGAAACAACTTGAAGCCGCTCGCCAGGATGTTGGCGTCATGCTCGACAAAATTCGGGATCTTTCACACACACTTTATCCGCGAGTTCTGGATACGTTGGGACTCGTACCGGCGATGAAGGAATTGGCGCATCAAGTGGCGCGTCATTCTCCGATCACCGTGGAGTGCAACACGCGTGGCAGACCGTGCTCGCTCGGGAAAGACATCGATATCGCGCTGTATCGTTGCTGCCAGGAAGCCATCAACAACGCGATTCGACATGCGGAGGCATCGAATCTGGTCATCCGGATTGAATTCGCGCGGAATGAAGTTCGCGTCGCGGTGGAAGATGACGGGAAAGGATTCGATCCGAGAAACCTCTACGACTCAAATTCACGGATGATGAGTTCCGGATTTTGGACCATTCGGCAAAGAATGGCCGATCTTGGAGCCGCTTTCCGTCTCAGCACCGCCGAAGGTCGCGGAACCGTTGTCGAAATGATGGTTCCATATTCATCGAGAAAGATTCATGGAAGAAAAAATAAAACTACTCATCGCGGATGATCATGCGATTCTTCGGCAGGGACTCCGCCGGATTCTCGAAGCAGAGCCGGATATGTCTGTTATTGGAGAAGCCGCGACAGGAATTGACGCCGTGAAACGCACGAAACAGTTGAAACCCGACGTCGTCATTATGGATATCTCAATGCCGGAGCAAAGCGGCATCGAGAGTATGCGCCAGATCGTTCAGTCGATGCCCGCGCGCGTTCTCATCCTGAGTGTTCATCTGGAACACCAGGTCATTGCTGAAGCGGTCTCGGCGGGAGCCTCGGGCTACCTTGCCAAGGACTCTGTCGATCAGGAATTAATTGCTGCCGTGCGGACTATTGTCCGGGGCGGGACGGTGTTTTCCCCGAACGTGTCGAAGCGCCTTGCCGAGTCGTCTCAAATTGCTGCGGGCGCCGGCGTGGCTCCGCGGTCCCTTAAGGCGCTCACCAGCCGGGAACACCAGGTCTTTTTAATGCTTGCTGAAGGAAAAACCGTAAGTGAAATTGCTAACACGCTTTTTGTTAGTCCCAAGACCGTTCACACCCATCGGCAGCACATCATGGAAAAGCTCGGCCTGCGAAACACGACCGACCTGATCCGATTCGCGCTGCGTCAAGGATTAATCAACACATGCTGATTATCAGAAATTCGGAGTCTCGAAAATCCTAGAATCAGTGCTGCTAGGGCCGCGGCGGCTAGTGTAACTCGCTTCCAATAAAGAGGTTTCTTCGGCCATAATAAGGCTCCCTGATGTTGTTCTGCGCTCTTCTATTCTTCTTTTTGTTTCCTCAAACGGATTTTCTGTCTCTCGGTGGAACAGTGTTGGATACGGATGCGAACGCCGCAGCGAACGTTAACGTCCGGTTGGAACAGCCGACTGAGCAAAAGCACTGGGACACAATGACTTTAGCCGACGGCAGCTTTCGGTTCGAGCGGTTATCCTACGGAACGTATCGCCTGACGATACATAAGGACGGATATTTTGATGTCTCCGCGGAAGTCCGTCTTGAAACGAGCAAGACGGTCGAATTCACGCTGGCTGCTGCACAAAAAATCGAACAGGAAATCGACGTTGTTGCGCGTCCGGAGCCGATCAATCCCGAAAGCGTGTCGTCGGAGAATACGGTAAACGACGAAGTCATTCAGAACATCCCGTACACCGGCCGGCAGAATTTCTTGAACGCTCTCTCGTTAATGCCGGCCGTCGTACGCGATGGCAGCGGTCAACTTCATATCCACGGTTCTCGCCCCGACCAAATTCGCTATCAACTGGATGGGATCAATCTTACCGATGCCACAGCCGGCGGCCTGGCATCCAATATCCCGTTGGATGCGATTGAAAGTGTGGACATGGATCTCGCAGGATACTCTTCCGAATTCGGAAAAGGGTCGGGCGGAATCGTGCGCGTGCATAGCCAATTCATTGGGGACAAATATAAATTTAACGTCACGGATTTCGTCCCAGGCATCGACTTTCGGGAGAAGTCCATTGCCGAATTCTCGCCTCGACTGCTCTTCTCGGGTCCAGTCGTTCGAAACAAACTCTGGTTCATGTATTCAGGCAGCCTGCGTTATATCCATAATTGGCTCGACAATTTGCCGAAACCCGACAACCAGCAGCGGCAAACGATGTCGGATCAGCTCGTCAAGCTTCAATGGAATCTCCGCGAATCGCACGTCGTTACCATCGATCTAATTCACAACACGGAGTTTTTCGGCAATAACGGACTCAGTGTTATCCGACCGCGCGAAACCACAACGAACTATGTACGCCGTGGCACAACGCTCGCCGTTTCGGAACGGCGCGTGATTGGGGGCAAGCTTCTGGAATCGATGCTTCAGTGGACCAGCCGCCACGACAGCGATCTGGCAAAAGGAACGGAACTCCTAGAGATGCGGCCGCAACTGTGGACGGGCAACTATTTTTCGGATCAACGCGGGCACGTTCAGCGTTGGCACGCTGTCCAATCTATCGCGTGGCAGCAGCAGACAGCAGGACTCACCCATCGCCTCAAGGCAGGCGGCGAGTTCGACTACGTCGATTCGAGTTTGCAGTTGGACAGGAGGCGGTTCGAATTATTTAACGAGTCCGGCGCTCTGCGGTCCAGTGTGTTCTTCGTGGGACCTAATTCGGCTGACTTGCACAACCTAGAGTATGGTGCCTTTGTGCAAGATCGGGTTGTTTTCAATTCCAAGCTGCAGGCCGAAGCGGGTATCCGCTACGATCGCGAGCGGCTCGTTGGACGAAACAATTTCGCGCCGCGGCTCGGGTTTTCATTTTTGCCGCGCGGCACAAGCCGATCCAAAATCAGCGGTGGCATTGGATTGTTTTACGACAACATCACTTTTATAAACATCGAGTTGACTGGACTGCAGCGCCGGTTTACCACAACTTACGATGACGGTATTCCGATCTCTGCTTCCGCGCCTACCAGCATTCATGTGAGCCCGTATCTTCGAAATCCATACGGTTTGCACTGGAATGTTGCATGGGAAAATGAATGGGCGCCACGGTGGGTTTCCCGGATTGAATATATTCAAAAGAACGGTCGTGATCAGACTCGCCTCGCTGCGCTGACCACCCCCGCGGGATTCGACATCCTGTTCGATAATTCAGGAAAATCGCATTACCGGGCGGTCGAGTTCAGCCTTGATCGCCCGATCCGAACAGATCTCCGGATTCTTGCTTCTTACATCTATTCGAACGCGAAAGCGCGGCCCTCCATATCGTTGGATTTTCCGGACCCTGCGGTTGAATTCATCCCCGAGGTGCCGGTCGAATGGAACGCAACCCACCGGTTCGTCTCTTGGGGATACTTCCCGTTGCCGTCCCATCTCTATGCTTCGTTTTCGATTGAGGCCCGATCGGGTTTCCCGTTTACAGCCATTAACGATCTGAATCATGTGATCGGCGGCTATAACAGCAATCGGATGCCTGCTTTCTTCACCACAAATGCCAGCCTGGAAAAGCAGCTTCCCATTCCATTCGGGAACGGAAAACGCGTGGCGCTACGTATCGGTGTGACCAATCTTTTCAATCACTTCAATCCCCGATTCGTGGATCCGAATGTGAATTCACCCAATTTCCTGCATTTCTCCGACTCGTCCAGACGGCACTTTGTCGCTCGCCTACGCATCCTGAAGAAATAGTTTTCGTTAAAGCTTCTCTATTTTCGACCGATAAAGCCATTGAAAGCGATGAATCCCCGCGCTATCAAGGAGGCGCATGTGAAACGAATCGGTCTGCTTCTAGCTGTCGTCGTGATGTTTGCGGCCGGCCTAAATGCCAAAAACCACAACTATGATGACAAGCTAGAGCAGCTTAGAAAATCAAGGCCAAACGATACGGTCAGAGTCATTATCCTGAGTACCGATCGTAATTCGATTGAAAAACATTCCGGTAAAGTGGCGAAGCTAGTCCATCGGTTTAAATACTTTCCCGGCGCCGTGGTGGAATTGAGGGCGAAGGACGTGGAGAAGTTGGATGATTCGTCCTTCATTGCCCTCTCACTGGACGCAAAGGTGAACGGGAAGAATGCGGTGGATGGTCTGGAGCCGCCCAACAGTTCGTCTGGAGGACTGGCGGCGCGTCAGAAGTATTCGGCAGCCGGAGCCGGTATCGGTGTTGCAATCATCGACAGCGGAATAGCTGTTCATCCCGACATCCAGAACGTCGTAAAGACTGTTGATTTCACAGGTGGGCCGAATGTCCGGACCGATCCATACGGGCATGGCACGCATGTGGCCGGCATCATCGGCGGTTCGGGCCAGAGTTCTCAGGGGCTGTACGCAGGCATTGCGCCCTCAGCGCGACTGATCAATCTGCGTGTTCTCGACAGTAACGGTATTGGTCCGACGTCAAGCGTAATTGATGCGATCGAGTGGGCCATTGCCAACCGCAACGCGCCTGGGGATGACGGAAATAGCATGAATATCCGGGTTATTAATATTTCGCTCGGACATGAACCCTACGAATCCGCGTCAACGGACCCGCTCGCTGTTATGTGTCGTATGGCAGTTCAAGCGGGCATTGTTGTCGTCGTTTCTGCCGGAAACCACGGAAAAGACGTCAACGGCAAAACGATATGGGGGACAATCACAAGCCCTGGAACTGAGCCTTCGGTCATTACCGTGGGGGCGATGTCAACGTGGGGAACTCCCTGGCGGGTGGATGATGTCGAGGCATCCTACAGTTCCAATGGTCCAACCATCGATGGACTGGTCAAACCCGACATCGCTGCGCCGGGATCTCGAATTGTTGGTCCAATGAGTCCCGGCAATTATATTGCCGCAACCAATCCCGGTATCCAGGTTGGAACCGGTTACATGAAATTGAGCGGCACCAGCATGGCTGCTCCGGTGGTAGCCGGCGCAACGGCGATGATGTTATCGGTCACGCCTAATCTGACACCGAATGCCGTCAAGGCCATGCTGATGTACACGGCCGAGAAGAAAGGCGCATTACTCGGGGTTGGCGCGGGCGAAGTCAACATCGTGGGCGCGATGGATCTGGCAACATCCGTCAATCCCAATGCTGCGACGGGGCAATACTGGCTCACCAGTAACACGGCCCTCGCTACACCATACGATGTCATCAACGGCTATCCCGCAGTTTGGGGACAGACAATCGTCTGGGGTGGTAAACGTTACGGCGGTCGGCGCGATTTTATGGCTTACTACCGGCCGATGTTTGCAAAGACGATTCTCTGGGGCGACACCATCGTCTGGGATGCAACCATTGTATGGGACGAGACGATTCTTTGGCGCGACACGTTCGTGTCGGGTCAGACCATCGTCTGGGCTGAGTCCCTTGTCTGGGCCGAGACGATTGTCTGGGCTGAATCCATCCTGTGGGATGAACTATAGGGAGGCGATGAACATGAAAAATCAATCTACTTTTTCGACAATGCCTCTCACAGCCCGTTTCGCGATTGCGCTGTTCGCGATTTTGGGAATGACATCAGCCTTGTATGCTGTTACTACTCACATGGGCTTTGCGCCGGGACGGCTGTTCCTGCTGATGGCAGCAGCTACCGTCTGCGCTAAAGCCAAAGTAAAACTCTATAAAACATCGACCATTTCATTGCTGACTTCGGTCGTGTTGCTCGCTGTCGTTATGGAAGGGCTGATGGCAGCCCTGATCGTGGCCGTGTTCGGCGTAGCGGTACAGATGGTCGTTCCATCGAAAAAGCTCGTTCTGCATCAACTGGTCTTCAACCTTGGAATGATCGCAATGACAGTTACCGCCACGTGGTTCACGCATCAGTCACTGGCCAGCGCAAGCACAGCGAATCCGCTCACAACGGAAGCGTTGGCGACGCTGATGGCGTCATTCGTCTACTTCCTTGGCAATTCGATATCGGTGTCCTTGATTATCGCGCTCACGAAGAAGATGTCACTGGCTGAGGTTTGGTCGAAGCACTTCATGTGTTCGGCGCCTTCGTTCCTGCTGGCAGGACTTCTGTCGCTCGGAGTGGTCGCCTTGATCAGCACCCAGAGCATTACGATGGTCGCTGCTCTCGTCGCGGCGATCTCGCTCAGCTACTATACTTCGATTCGCCTGATGCGGTATCCCGCCGTCCAGGAGCTCGGAGTTGCGAAGTAAGTAATTCGGGAACAGTGAGCAATTTCTAAAGTACAGAAATTGCTCACTGTCGCCGAATTACCCGCGGTGTCTGTCCCCCCAATTACGACCCCGAATTTTTTTTCGGATTACCCAGGTCTCCGTTTCCTCGGACTTTCGTCAACACTTCTTTGTAGGCCAATTGCTGTTCGAGTTTGCGGATGGATTCGTTAAGGTGAACGATCAATACCTGCAGGCGCTCGGCGGTAGATGTCATTTCGAGCATCTTTTGTTTCTCTTCGGCGTCGATGTCGAGCACATAGGCGACCATGTAAGAAAGATCAGTCGGAGATTCCGGCAACACGACTTCGGTTTGAGGCGAACCGCTAAGCTTGCTGCTCATTTCCCCAACCTGGCGATATAAATCCGATACGCGATCATAGAAAGACTCGACCGGCTGATGGATAGGCCCCTCTTCGAAAAATTGGACCGCTCCCTTCCAGAAAGGCGTCTGTTGCGTAAACCGGTGTATCCGAAACCGTGCTTCACCCTCGCACAGGATATTCATTCGCCCGTTTTCGAGCCGTTCGACGTCACTGACTCTGGCCGTAACACCGACGCGGTGAATCGTGTCCTCGGTCTCTTCCTCGGCTCCATTCCGAATAAGGACCATCCCAAAAGCTTCGTCACGATCGATGCAACCGTTGATCATGATCTTGTAACGGTCTTCAAAGATGTGGAGAGGAACGACAATGCCGGGGAAAAGGATGAGATTGGGAAGGGGAAAGAGAGCGATTTCCATCAAATCATATGAAAAGTTCTTCGTCCTGCCGCGCCTGATCGACGGTGCTGCGCGTCTTTCGGAAAAGGAAGGCACCAAAACCACGGCTTAAACCTTTTGCGACTGCTGCAACCTCGCGCGCGGGGCGCACGACAGAATCCTGCACGACTTCCGCTGTCTCATTGATTCGGTCGATGACGTTCTGGCTGACGCGGTCGAAACGCGCCAACTGGACGTTCAATGCTTCGCCGGTGCTGGTGACCATCGCTTCGACCCGCCGAAACTGATCGCGCGCGGACAGTCCGATCTCGACGAGATTCGCGGAGGCCGCGCGCAAGTTTTCGGCAATCGACCGCACCGGGACCATCAATTCGCGCGTCTCCTTCATAAACCTTTCAACCTGTTCCGCAAGCCGCTTCGACATGATGTAAATCCCAACCAACACACCCGCCTGAACAACGATCGCGACAGCAGTCATTGCAACAAAAAGCGTCAGCAAACCTTCCAAGCCATCCTCCATTTATTTAGCGTCGGGCCCACCGCCCGGATTGCTTCGGTATACCGCTTCGCGGCCTTTTTACTACCGGCCGGCTTTGCACAAAAAATACATCGTGGGCGCTCATAGAGCGCCCCTACAGTTGCGCACCCCAAGCTGTAGGGGCGGTCTATGACCGCCCAGGATTTTTTGTGCAAAGCCCTACCGGCCGGTTCCCCCACGCCAGTTTTTGCGTCGGGCCCATTCCTCTCCTCGCAGAGGAGGGGAGGATGCGCCGACAGCCCGCGGGCTGGCGGCGCAGACGGGGTGGCGCGAAGCGCGAGCCCGATAGGGCGAAGCCTTAATAGAACACCGGCGAAACGTTTCGGCCGAACTGACCACCCCGGCGCGACAGCTTCTATTAAGCTGTCGCGCCACCCCTCCTCTGCGAGGAGGGGAATTTGAAACCCAACTTCATTCGCTAAAACCTTTTTCTTCACGATAAGCAGACTTTCCCGCTTCAAATGCGGCGCTCAACTGTTCTTTTTGTCGTTGAACGGCGTCCTTACTTTTATCGAGAAAACTCGTGAAATCATCGGTGAGCCTGCGGCTCCGTTCCTCGACAACCTGCCGCCCCTCATTCATTTTGGTTGTTAGATAGTCACGGCTGTCGTTGGCGGTGCGCGCAATCAGTTCACGAGTCTCACGGCCTGACTTCGGCGCAAACAACAGCGCGAAGGCCGCGCCGATTCCGGCACCGGCCAGGAAGTACAGGAATTTGTCGCCACCAGCGTTCTCGCTCATAGTTGTTCTCCTCAAATCTACGGGCCCATAGTAGCAGGAAGACGCGTTCTAATGGAAATGCTTCCAAACGGCCTCTGCTTGCGGCCTCTTGACCACGCTTTGTAAATCCTCGACCGTTGCCTCTTTGATCTTCGCAAGAGAGCCAAAATGCGTAAGGAGTCTTTGTGTCGTTTTCAGACCGATACCTTCGATTTCGCAGAGTTCCGAGCTTAACATCCGGCGGCCGCGGCGTTGGCGGTGGAAGTTGATAGCGAAGCGATGGCTCTCATCGCGGATCTGTTGAATGAGCCGCAAGACGGGAGACCGCCGCTCGAGAATCACAGGCTCATCCTCGCGGCCCGCTATGTAGATGATTTCTTCTTTCTTTGCGATGCTGGCCAGCGATTGATCCACGATATTCAATGAATCGAGTGCAGATTGAGCCGCATGCAATTGCCCGAGACCGCCGTCGATAAGGACAAGATCGGGCATGCTGAGGGCTTCATCTTGAATGCGCTTGTAGCGCCGCGTTACGACTTCCCTCATGCTCTGAAAATCGTCGGGGAGTCCCGAAAGCGATCGGATGATGAAGCGGCGATAATCCGACTTCTTCATGTGTCCGTCTTCCCACACCACCATAGACGCGACCACGTCGCTCCCCTGCAGATTTGAAATATCGAAACACTCGATCCGGCGCGGAGGCTTTTCCAGGTCGAGTACTTCTTCGACCTCTTTCGAGATCGTTGCGGGCGACGGCATCGCGGCACGAAATCGCTGCAGGAATGAGAGCCGCGCATTTCGGTTCACCAAGTCCATCATCTCTCGCTTAGCACCGCGTTGTGGTGTTCGAATCTCTACTTTTCGACCCCGCCGCGTCGATAGCCATTCCTCGAGCAACACACGGTCTTCGAAATCGATGGGCACGTGAATCTCGATCGGAATGAAAGGAGCCTCCACGTAGTATTGTTTCAGAACAGATTGAAAGAACTCACCTGCGTCAAAATTGTCTTGATCTTCCCAGAACAACTCTTTCTTGTCCACTACCCGCCCGCCGCGCATGTGGAAGATTGAGACGGAGACCATATTTTCGTCTTGGTGATAGCCGAAGATGTCGATGTCGTCGTAGCCAAGCACAGCCATTTTCTGTCGCTCTGCAAGCGCTTCCATCGTATCCACCGCATCGCGGTAGTGCGCGGCGAGTTCGAATTCCTCGTTGGTGGAGGCCTGTTCCATCTTTACGCGCAGGCGCTTGATGAGGTCATCGTTCCTGCCTTCGAGGAACAGCTTCACATCCTTCACGGCCTCCTGGTACTGCTCATATGTCGTGTTTCCCTCAACGCATGGACCTACGCAACGATGAATGTAATATTGCAGGCAAGGTCTCGGCCGCTTGCCGTCAATTTGAATATTGCAGTTGCGAATCAGGAAATATCGTTCGATGAGTTTCAAGCTTTTCCGCGCAAGACCCGCGGGGAAAAAAGGCCCGAAATACAGAGCCCCATCTTTGCGGACGCGCCGGGTGATCACCGCTCGCGGGAACGGCTCGTTGACGGTGAGCTTTATATAAGGATAGGTCTTGTCGTCCCGCAGGAGAATGTTGTACTTGGGCTTGTACTGCTTGATCAGATTATTTTCCAGGGCTAGCGCTTCGCCCTCCGTGTCGGTCATGATGAACTCGACGTCTTCGATCGCGTCCATCATTTGGTCCTTGCGCTGATCGAGATCGCGCGACAACTGAAAATAGGTCCGCACGCGGTTCCGCAGCGACTTGGCTTTTCCCACGTAGACTGCCTGATTCGTTTTGTCTTTGTATAGATACACGCCCGGCCCTGGCGGAATGCGATTCAGTTTGGCTTCAAGGACGGCGTTCATGCGTGGGTCATTCGGTATTATAACAATCCTGCTGAACCCAACATTGGCGCGGACTGTAGCGGCGGTCTATGACCGCCGACGATCTCTAACTTGCTGGACTGTCGGGCGCTCATAGAGCGCCGCTACAGTTATCGAAGCTTGCGATAAATGTTGAACCCGATCCGGAACGTATCGAGTCCCTGAAACGAGTATTGAGCCACTGTCATGGGTTGTTGCCGGCTGATGAGTAGCTCGAACGTATGCCGGAATGTCGACTTCTGCAAACCGATGGAGACGCCGGGACGATCTGTGAACTCTCCTCTAAAACCCCACAAGCGGGGAATGAATTCTCCAACCAAAGATACGGAAGGCAGGACTCGAACACCTGTTCCCAAGCCCAGCGCAATCGTGTGGTTGTGTTGGAACCCGAAAGCAAACCCCGGGATATCGTCCCCTCGCGTTTCGTCGCGAGTGTTGAATGCAAATGTGGGCACTGCTGTGAATGAAATCCGATCTTTGAATGTTCGCGTGGTCACGACCTGGATAAATGGTGAATATTGGCGCTCGGCCGGATTGTGGGATCTTCGATATAGCCCGAAGTTGTTCTTGCCGTCGACGCCACCCCGCACTTGCAGTGTCAGCGGCATGGTGGCGCTCTGCCTTGAAACCTGCAGCGCGGAGCTTAACGAGATTGTCTTGAAAAGATTGCTGCGAAGGACAAAGACGCTGACATGATCGCTGACGCCCACCCGCAGCCCATAACCAACAACCGCGGCGCTGTCAAAGCCAAATAGATCGGCGGGCCCCGCTGTCCCCGGTTTGTTGAAGCAGTCCACAAGACAAATCGGGCTGGAGAAGCGGTGCCCGATAAAGAAGTCCCAACCTCCGGCTCTTTGCGGCTTTCCATTCGGAAGGTTGACGACGTTGGATCCAAAGAATGCTCCCTCACGCGCATATGGATCCACGGGAACTTCCGACCGCCTTTCTGCAGCTTGCGTTCCAGATACCGCCGAAGTCGCCGCTGCCGGCGCGGAAGGGAATACCGCGGGCGTGTCATTCACGGTTTTTCGTTCCACATC
This sequence comes from Acidobacteriota bacterium, assembly GCA_003223875.1. GTDB lineage: Bacteria > Acidobacteriota > Terriglobia > 20CM-2-55-15 > 20CM-2-55-15 > 20CM-2-55-15. The sequence continues at coordinate 30,718 of QHWY01000086.1, forward strand.
AACGAGATTCTTCATGCCGCCGGCTTCCACGACGACCTGCTTGTTGTTCGGATCCGAAAAGTGAATCGTCAGGGTTTCGCTTACCTTGGAAACCGGATAAATAAAACGATCTGGAAATTGAGCGCGCAACAGCGTGGTGATCCGTTCCCCGGCACTCTCGAACGCCTGGCCGAACATGTTGCGGGCGTCGCCGCCCTCCGGACTCATGTGACAGGTATTGCAACCATCAAACGCCGGATTTCGAAACGGATCGCTCCGAAACATCTGGAGAAACTGCGGCATTGCAAAGGCTGGAGCGGAACCGGAAAGAAACAGGACAATAGCCAGTCGCAAACCACAAGCGAGGTATCGAGCCATGGGACCTCCACATCACTTGAACCGCACTCGGGATACGTGCGGGTTACCTTCTATATAAAACCGCCAGGGCTTGTCTTTGTACTCCCCCGCGTAATCAACACCCACGCGAGGGCTGGTGCGGATAGCGCCCGGATCGAGTTTCCTGTCTTCGATCCAGATCGTGGCGCCGAGCAGATCTTCACCGTTCAACGTCTTGTCGATCGACATCGCTTTGCACAATTTTCCGGGACCACTACCGATGTCGATCTCGCGTTTAGGATTATTGCGGAACCGTCGCATCAATTCCACATTTTCGAGTGGTTCGACGGCACGAATGAGAACCGCGGCGGGATATCCTACGGGTTCTGTCACAACATTCAGGCAAAAGTAGAATCCATAGATCATGTAGATATAGGCATGCCCGGGCTCACCAAACATCACCGCGGTGCGCGGCGTATGCCCCTTCGAGGCATGACACGCTAGATCATGAGGACCAACATAAGCTTCCGTTTCCACAATCGTCCCGGCCAAGTTCCGGCGCCTGAGACGCCGTACGAGAACCTTGCCTAACAGATCGGACGCGACATCGAGTGTGGATCGGGAATAGAACGAGCGGGGAAGCTTGGCGGGCATGCGGCAGGAATTGGGGGGTGCGCCCCCCAATCACTTACGCAGCTTCGGTTTTCCCACGGACCTGCTTCTTGATCTTCCAGTGAGAGAACAGATACTTATGACCACACCGTGGGCACTCCCACGATCCTTTGACTGGGTCGGCGCCGCGTTCGTAGAACATCTCTACGATGAGGTGACAATGCAGACACATGGTCGGATGACTATAGACCCGTTCTGCTTTTGCGGTTTTCGTCATTACTGCCATTTTCAACCTCCTGTCCGATTTCGGGTTCCGTCCCTTTTTCAGACTCTGGCGCTCGCCCATAAAACCCTATTGACTTATAACTGCTTGCCGAACAAGAACCTGCAGTCGCAGCTATACAGACGGTGAGATATAAAAAGGTGGTAATTCTCGGCGTCTGTCTGATATTCGTTGTCAGAACCCGGGCCAATTATAGCGAAATTTGACGAATTCGCAAATGGCTAATAGTAAGATTCCGAAATTCGAATCCGGAGTTTATGCGGCTTCCGATAGTGCCTTTCATTATCGCCACGACGCTCCTAACTGCTGCCTGGTACCTGTTTACCTCGACTCGTCCAAACCATAAAAGCCTAGACGTACCGAGACTTACCCGGCTCGCGGATATTGACGGTATCGAGACGGAAGTCGCTGTCGCGCCTGATGAAAACCGTTATGCGGTCGTAGCGTCCGGCGAGGTCTGGGTGCTGAATGTTACAACAGGAGGGCGGTACCGATTGACGCGAACATCGGATCCCGAGTCATCACCCGCCTGGACACCCGACGGGAAGCGAATCACGTACACACGCAACTCCGACACCTTTGCCATGGATCCCGATACCGGAGCCGAGGAAGTTTTGCGCAAGAACGCCACATCGCTCTCCTGGTCCTCGAGCGGACGAATGGCATTTGTTCGGGACCGGGCTCTATGGATCGCTGACGCAGATAACCGGGAGGAGAAAAAGATCGTCGAAGCCGATCCCATTCCGGACGTTAGCAACGACCGGCCTCGATTCTCGCCCGATTCGCTGCAAATTGCCTTCATCAAGACGCAGCTTGGCTTGCGTGGCGAAGTCTGGGTCGCCGATATCTCCAATGGGATGACGCGGCCGCTCGTCTCGGATCGTGCCGCCGAGAACCCTATGGATCTCGCATGGATCAATGAGGGGCGGGATCTGGCGTACCTGACAAACCGTTCCGGCGCGTATTCTTTGTGGTACGTCGATTTTGCGCAATCGAAGATCAATCCGCTGACCCAACCCCTGACCGCCATGCCGCTTGAACGCATCGGCATGGCTGTTTCCAAGGATCGCGTCGTTGTTCCGCGGCATTTTGTCGATTCCAACATCGTTTTGTCGGATGGCACGCCAGTCGCCGCGTCGGAGAAGCTGGAATTCGAACCCGCCGCATCGCCGGACGGAAAACGGATCGCTTATACGGTCGCCGATGAAAACAAATTCGAAATCTGGACAGCGGGTCTAAATGGAGAGAAACCAACTTTTCGGGCGCTCGGGCGAGAACCGCGCTTTTTTGCTAATGGTTACCAGATCGTTTACACCCACACCGATCTGGACGGCAACTCCGATGTTTGGAAACTCGACATAAGGAACGGAAGTTCGGAACGTGTGACCGACGCGGAGGAAATCGACGTCAAACCGGACTGGTCTCCTGAAGGGCGGTCAATCGCCTTTGCTTCTGGCCGCGGTGGCGCTATTTCGATTTGGACGATCCCTGCATCGGGTGGGAAAAGGCTGCGCCTGAACGATGGCGGCTACGCGCCGCGATTTTCACCGGATTCGAAATCGATCTTGTTTTGGAATAGGCAAGCATTGTGGACAATAGATGCGAACGGCCGGAATCTTCATAAGGTCGCCGCGGGTCTCACGAATCCAGTAAGTGGCGTGTGGTCGCGTAAAGGACCTGCGTTTTTCATCAACAATGAGATTCGCACGGCCGATGAAAAATTGTTTGCGCTTTCAGAGCATTTGATGTGGCCTGAATTCGACGTGCTTCGCGATGGGCGATTTCTGATTGCGCCGATCGATATTCGCGAAACGGGACTGTGGGCAATCGACCTGACTTATAAGGAGAATTGAGATGGAGTTCGATGGGAAAGTGGCAGTCGTTACAGGTGCCACCAGCGGAATTGGAATGGCAACCGTTTTTCGTTTTGCCGAGCAAGGCGCGCGTGTCGCGGCGGTTGGAAGAAAGAAAGAGGTATTGGCGAAGGTTCAGCATCAGAACGTTCGAACTTACGCAGTGGATCTGACCAATGAACAGGAAACCGCCGCCTTTGCCAGGCGTGCCCTTGACGACTTCGGAGGCGTCGACATTCTTGTCAACGCTGCCGGAATCATTGCCAACGGTACGATTGAGAATACAAGCCTCGCCGATTACGACCTGATGATGAATATCAATGTACGCTCCGTCTTTCAATTGACGCAGCTAGTACTGCCATCGATCATCGAACGCAAAGGCAACATCGTGAACGTTTCCAGCGTCACCGGCTTGCGCGCGTTTCCGAATGTCTTCGCCTATTGCGTCAGCAAAGCTGCCGTCGATCAGCTCACGCGGTGCGCCGCTCTGGAACTCGCTGCAAAAGGTGTGCGTGTGAATGCGATCAATCCCGGAGTCGTTCGTACCAACTTGCATCTCAACTCGGGCATGAACGCTGACAATTACGCCGCGTTCGTTGAACGAAGCAAAACGACTCATCCGCTCGGCCGTATCGGCCAGCCGGAAGAGATCGCGGATTTGATTTTGTTCCTGGCCTCGTCCAAGGCAGGTTGGATCACAGGGGTAACCTACTCGATCGACGGCGGGCGGGCACAAACCTGTGCCAGATGAAATCAGCCACAAAAAAAGGCACAAAATTCACAAAAAATTTTGTTGCTTTTTGTGACCTTTTCATCCCCTGGTCGGCAACACAACTACGCGCCGCCAAGGCACCTCGCCGCGGCTCTCGGAGCCCAAGCCGTGTTGTTCGATTAATAGATGCTGCAACCGCCGGATATGGGCGGCCTGAGGCGCAAGCTCGATCGGTTTTCCGTAGGACATCACGCGATCCACAGCTTCATTGACTTCGCTGAGGGCTTGTTCTTCTTCGTCCTGCTGATTTTCGAGGCCGAAGCTCTGCATCAGGAAAGCCTTCATCTGGCTGACCGTATTGCTTCGAATGATGGCGACTTCCAGACCAAGATCCTCCAGATCCTTCACGGTTCGCGGCTGTCGTTTTTCATGCGCTTTCAGCGTGAGAGCAATGTCGGCATCCTTCGGCGTCTTCGCAATCGTCGCAGATACCTGCAAATCGTTAATCGCACGCAGCAGCCGGTCTTTACTGACGCCGTAGGGATAAATACGTATCGTCTTGCGACCCGTCGGTTCCTGCGCGGGCCTTTCCCGTTCCCGGCGCTTGGGTACTTCGTGGATGGCCGGAGCGGCTTTCTCAACGACTTCGTATCCGTCAGGTTTGCGCAATCGCACCTCGGGCCGCGTGGACCGGCCGCGCAAGAATGCATCAACAACAGAAGACGTATCGTGATAAACCGAGAACTCGTCGCGATTTCGAATTTCCACTAACGTATCGAAAGTCGGGGGCGCCTTCCGCTCCAAGACCGTTTTTTGGGTGCCGCGCCGCCTGGCTTCCTCGTCGCTGAGCGTGACTGCATGAATTCCTCCGAGCAAATCCGAAAGCGTTGGATTCATCAACAGATTGTCGAGCGTTTGCCCATGCGCGGTTGCGATCAAATGCACTCCGCGTTCGGCAATGGTGCGGGCGGCTAGCGATTCGGCTTCGGTTCCGATCTCATCGATGACGATAACCTCCGGCATGTGATTTTCGACGGCTTCGATCATGACCGCGTGTTGAAGGTCCGGCCGAGGAACTTGCATCCTGCGGCTGGCTCCGATTCCCGGATGCGCGATATCGCCATCACCGCCAATCTCATTCGATGTGTCCACGATGATGACTCTTTTGATCAGTTCGGTGGAAAGCACACGCGCGCTCTCCCGAAGAAGCGTGGTTTTCCCCACGCCCGGCCGGCCCAACAAAAGCAAGCTCTTTCCGGACTCGATCACATCGCGAAGAATGTCGACGGTTCCAAATACCGCTCGGCCCACGCGGCACGTCAATCCAACGATGATCTCGCGGCGGTTCCGGATAGCCGATATGCGGTGCAGCGTGCGTTCGATGCCGGCGCGGTTATCCTGCGTGAACGCGCCGACGCGGTGAGTCACATAGTCGAGATCTTCTCGGGTGATCGGAGAATCGGATAAATTGACGGCGCGGTTTGGAAATCGCGCTTCCGGCGGCCGGCCGAGATCCATAACGACCTCGATGAGATTCTTGAAGTCGGCTTGACGATGCAGCGCGTCTCGAATGTGGGGCGGCATGACGCGCAAAAGTAATTCGAGGTCGTCCGTGATTTCCCTGCTAGGCAAATTCACTTCTCCGCGGCAGGCATCGAATCTGTTACCCTGAAATCATGGTAATCGAGTTACGCCAAGATCGAGATCTCGAACAACTCGTGGAGATTTCGAAAAGCAATCCGGTACTCATTTTCAAGCATAGCACGCAGTGCTCGATTAGCAGCCAAGCGTACGACGAGTTCCGTCAATTTGCCGAATCGGCCAGCGAGCTGGCCTGCGGTCTGATTCTTGTCATCGAAAACCCGGCGATATCGGATGCGATTGCCAAACGCTTCAAGGTACGTCACGAATCTCCACAGGTGATCTTTATCAAAGACGGTCGCGCAGCCTGGCACGCTTCGCATTGGTCCATAACGATCGAGTCGCTAAACGAAGCGCTGAGGCGACATGGCCAACCGGCTCATCAACGAAACTAGTCCGTATCTTTTGCAGCACGCTCATAATCCGGTGGATTGGTATGCCTGGAGTGCAGAGGCGCTGGAGCGCGCGGCGAAAGAAGACAAGTTGATCCTGCTGAGCATCGGATACTCCGCCTGTCACTGGTGCCATGTGATGGAACACGAGTCCTTCGAGAACCCGTCGATCGCGCAGGTCATGAACCAGAACTTCATTAACATCAAGGTCGACCGAGAGGAACGGCCGGACCTCGACCAGATCTATATGAGCGCCGTTCAAATGATGACGGGCAGCGGCGGCTGGCCTTTGACCATCTTTCTCCTGCCGAATGGCGAGCCGATTTTTGGAGGCACATACTTTCCTCCCGAAGATCGATACAACCGGCCAGGTTTCTTGAGGGTCCTCGAAACGATCGCGGAGGCATACCGGACGCGACGCGGGGAAATCATGCAAAACGCCAATCGCTTGCGGGAGCATCTCACCCGCTCCACATTCCGCAAGACGCAGGACGAAACAGTCGACGCGAATTTGTTGGACAGTGCTTACCGGTCAATAGCCTCACGATTCGATTCGGGTGAAGGCGGATTTGGCAGTGCACCGAAATTTCCTCCCAGCATGAGCATTGATTTCCTGCTCCGCTATTACGATCGCACCGGCAGTGACCACACCTTGCAGATGGCGACTCTGACTCTCGATAAGATGGCCTATGGAGGCATGTACGACCAGGTTGGCGGCGGTTTTCACCGTTATTCCACCGACGATCGTTGGCTGGTTCCCCACTTTGAAAAGATGCTCTATGACAATGCCCTCCTCGTACGCGCTTATGTGGACGCGCATCGGGTAACAGAGAAGCCCCTCTACAAACGCATCGCCGAGGAAACCCTAGACTTCGTTCTGCGCGAGATGCGCCATCCGAACGGCTCGTTCTATTCGACACAAGACGCCGACAGCGAGGGCGTCGAAGGCAAGTTCTACGTCTGGTCCTTAAAGGAATTTTCCGATGTCGTCGGTGATGACGCGGAGCTGCTCGCCAAATACTTCGGCGTCACGGAGCAGGGAAATTTCGAAAAACAAAATATTTTGAATGTCTCACGAGATCCTGAGCTGTTCAGCAAGTTGGAGAGAATACCGGCTCAACAATTCGAGACCAAAATTGAAGCCGCGAAGAAAAAGCTGTACCGCGCCCGCGAGGACCGCGTCAGGCCGGGACGGGACGAGAAAGTCCTCACGGATTGGAATGGTCTCATGCTCCGAGCATTCGCTGAAGCCGCTGCCCATTTCAATCGTCATGACTATCGCAGCGCTGCCGAGACGAATGCCGAGTTCATTTTAACCACGATGTGGGATGGCACGCGCTTGTTACACAGCTTTAAAGAGGGCCGCGCGCGCTTCAACGGCTATCTGGACGATTACGCGAATTTGGTGGATGGGCTTTTTGCGCTATACGAACTGACGTTCGATTACAAGTGGCTCGAAGCGGCAACGCAAATTTCCGATCGTATGATCCAATCGTTCTGGGACTCGGCCGACGGCGGTTTTTACTTCACCGGGGAAGATCATGAGTCGTTGATCACGCGTCCGAAAGATTTCTTTGACAATGCCACCCCATCCGGCAATTCGGTCGCTGCGGAGGCGCTGTTGAGAATAGCTGCAGTTACAGGCCGGGACGATTATCGGCGAAAGGCCGAACAGATTATTCTCAACGCGGCGGGCTTCCTAAAACAATATGCCTCCGGATTCGGGCGCATGCTTGCGGCCGCGGACTTCTATGTCGGCCCATCGAAGGAGGTCGCAATTGTCGGCCCTCCGGACGCTTTCCTTGCCGTTCTGCGGCGGCGGTATTTTCCGCGCATTGTGATTGCGGCCGGCGACGGAGCGGATCGAGTCGCCCTGCTCCGCGACCGCCCACTGATGCATGGCAAACCGACAGCGTACGTTTGTCAAGATTTCGCCTGTAAGCAGCCAGTCGTGGAGCTCACGGCATTCGAAGAGCAGTTGAAAGACTAGTGTTGCGTTTCATAATTACGGTTACTCATGGTTCGGCAGAGCCGCATTCCCCTCCTCGCAGAGGAGGGGAGGATGCGCCACCAATAAGATGGCGCGAAGCCACCGAAAGCGGCGCAGACGGGTGGTCAGACCGGCACGTCCTGGATTTCGCCGAACTGACCACCCGGCGCTTCGCGCCACCCCTCCTCTGCGAGGAGGGGAATTCGTCAAGGCAATTTTCAAACGCAACACTTGCCCCGATTTCTGAAGAAAAAATGATGTAAAAATTATAGGATGTGGCGCGAGGAGGGCTGCCTTGCTCATCATCGGTCTCTCGCTTTTGTTGGGACTCGCTCAGGTCTCTCAAACAGGTACCTCTCAAACAGGTACCGTGATCGGACTGGTCAAACTTCCCGGGGGCAAGCCCAGTCCGACGGCGCGCGTTGTTCTGCTTCTTCCGAAGTACACCGAACTATGGAATCGACAGGTCCAGCAGCGCCTGGACAACTACTGGGAAACCTTCAAGCCTGAGTTTGCGGTCAACAAGCAACACTTCGCGGATTTCTACAAGCTCGCTCATGCCGAGTCACTGCGCTTCGTGATTACGGTGATGCGGCGGGACCTCGGCGATGGCGCAACGAAGTACATCAAAGAAACTGCTTCCACGGGCGAATTCCAGTTCGGTGGCATTCCGTTTGGCGCCTATCAACTGCTCGTTCAGGCAACGGCCGCCGGCGAGGACATCATCTGGTCCCCGACCGTGGACGTTCAAACAAACATTCCTATCTTCGTCGACCTAGGTCGCCCGGTTTCCTAGGGCACGCTGCTGCACATACGGAAGGTCATGGACAACAACCGGATTTCTAAATTCATTGACGAGCAGCTGTCAATGATTGGGAGCTAGCCTCTAGCTTTTCCTGCACGAGGGCGATCTGTTTTACAAACTCCGCCTTTAGCTTGGGGTCGAGTGGAGGGGCCGGTTCACCTTTCTTCAAAGCCGGAACAGGATTGATGGGCGTGCCGTTCTTCGCCATCATGAAATGAAGGTGTGGACCGGTCGCAAGGCCGGTCTGACCGACAAGCCCAACGAGTTCTCCTTGCTTGATCGCGTGCCCTGCACGAATACCCAAAGCGATATGCGATAGGTGCGCATACCCACTCGTAAGACCGCTCGCATGCTTGATGCGGACAAGGTTTCCATATCCCCCGTCCCAACCCGCAAATGTGACCGTTCCGTTCGCAACCGCCACAACCGGACTGCCCGCCGGCACGGCGTAGTCCGTGGCCAGGTGTGCGCGCTCTCTGCCGAGGATCGGATGCATTCTGCGATACGTAAAGCCGGAGCTGACGCGTGGCGTAAACTTCAAAGGCGACGCCAATATGGCGCGCTTCAAGGAAACGCCCTTTTCATCGTAATAAGAATCCTTGAATCTAAAGCCGCGGTAATGTCGACCGGCGTTGACCAGTTCAGCCGCCTGGACCTTCCCGTACTTTACGAACGTGCCGTCGTGCAAAAATTCGTCGATGATCAGCCGGATCTCATCGCCAGGCTGAATCTCGGTGCTGAAATCGACCTGCCACTGGAAAATTTCGGCAAGTTCGATAGCCAGATACTCGCGCTTGGGGACTTCGTTGAGGGCTTCCCACAGCGAAGTGTGGATCTCGGCCATAATCGTTTTTTCGCGTATTTCGAGATCGAGTTTCTCGACTTTCGCTTCGTAGGAGTCCGAACCCTTTTGGACTTTGAGAACACTTTCGTCATCAATCTTGTATTCGAACGCCTTCAACGTTCCGTCGGTCTCCTTTTCAAGTCGGAACGGATTGCCGAAACGCATTTTGCGCAAATCGAAGACGGGGTGGATGAGATCGGCGACTTCGTTGGCAATCGCGACGGGAACGTCATAGTCCACTAGGGTGGCAACCAAAGTCCTATTCTTTTGAATCCTGTCTTCGACGACTTGTGTTTTTGGTATCTCGACTGGTGGAGGAGCAAGGACTGGAATGGAACCGACGTTGGATTCCCAATATTTCGGAGTCACGGCAACCAAAACGGCCAACAGAAGACACCAAATAAACCCGATTCTACACTTATAAAATGGCATAAGGCCTAAGACTATAGATCAGGGTCAGCGGTCATTTGTAGGAAAAATCATTCCGCCAGTAGGCGATCTAGCGTAGGCAGCGGCACGGCACTGTGCTTTAAGGAGCGCTCGTGGAAGTCCCGCAGTGAGAACCTGTTACCCCTCCTCGTTTGATAGTGATCTCGCACGGCGAGCCAGCCCTTCCAGCCCGCGAAATAGGTCGGGAGCTGGCATGACGAAAGTTGAGCCCGTTGTAGTTTCGCCGTCGCTTCTTCCTTTTCCTGATATGTGTCGTTGATCATCAGGTCGAGCGCTTGCTGATCTGTCATTCCCATGGTATGCAAGCGAACGTCCAAAATCGTATTCGCGAGAACGCGCAACAATTGTTTCAGCCATGTGAGACGCATACCTGGATCATTATTGAGATAGCCTTGTTCCGTCATTAGTTGTTGAACGTAAACAGCCCAGCCTTCGATGTAGGGTCCGTTGCCGAACACATTCCGCAGCAACCGGCGCGATTTCGGCTGTACGTCGTTCGCGTATTCGAGCTGTACATAGTGGCCCGGCATCGCTTCATGAACAGTTAGATGCTGCAGTCCGTAGTTGTTGTACTCGCGTAACTTCGATTCAATTCGGTCCGCCGACCAATTTTTTGGTATTGGAGTAATCCAATAAAACGCTCCCAGCTCGGGCTGAAGAGGAGGAGCGGCGTTGAATCCTCCGACTGCATAGATGCCTCGCATGAATTCCGGCGTCTCGATGACCTCGAGATTGGAGCGCGGTGGAAGAGTCACCAGATTTTTTTCATGCATGAATGCCGTTGCCTGTTGTAATGTCCTCTTCGCTTCTTCCATATAAGTTTCAGCCGTTGCGTGTTGTCTAGCGACATCGTCCAGCGCCTGTTTAGGGGTTTTCGGCGCAGCGAGCCTCTCGAGTTCGTGGCGAGTCGATTTGAGATCCGCTTCAGCTTCGGCCAGCAACATTTCGGGAGTCTTCCCGGTGGCAAGGATGTACTCGAATTTTCGCACGTACACGTCTTTGCCCAACCTCCAATCGCTGGTCTTCTTGGACAAGACGCTGGCCAAATACGTGTTGAAATCTTTCAGCGCGGCGATGGCCCGAGTCGCAGCGCGTTCATAATCGGCCTTTTGCGGCTCAGGTACTTCGCCGCGCAAAGTCTTGTCGATAAGATCGACCGTACCGTCATTCTCTTCACGCGCGACGCGATTCCACACTTCAGGCGCGTCGAGGAGGTTTACTCTTGCTTGTTCGAAAAGAGCCGGAACTTTCTCGAGCCGCTTAATGATGTGTTGATAGCGCCGGTCCTTGGGTGCGTATTCGAGGACATAAGGCCCGAACAATGCATTGCCCGCCAGTTCGACGTAGACCGTCGGATTGTGTTTGTAGCTTTGGATCGTGTTCAGTTCGAGCAGCGAGAGGTTCAAATTATTCTTCATGATTTCAAGATCCGCTCGCTGTTCTTTATCAAGCGAAGATGGATCGAGACCGCTGATGCGGCTTAGAAAACCGTCGTAAAATTTTCGCTGACTCTGGATACCCGCCTCGCTGTAATCGTCGAGCATTTCGTCGAGTTGGAGGCCGTTGTGCTCGTGATATCCCGTCTGCGTAGCGCCGACGGGCGAAAGAGCCAGGCTGCCGTACAAGAGATCTTCAGTAAGTTTTTCGAAATCGGACGCGCCGGATGGGTTATTGGACATCGTGGTTCTGTTCGTGCTGCAACTCACAAGGACGCATAAAAGGATCGACAAGGTGCGCCGCACGTTCGATAACCTCTCGAGTGACTTTTACCACATGCAGCCGCAGCACGCTACAATGCCCTTATGAAGCTGTTGATCGCTATCCTTCTCGTGGCCGCTGGCCGGGAGCCAGTTCAGCGGGAAGAACGGCCGCCAGGCGTCGCCAATATCCTTGATGCGTTGGGTCTACTCCAGCCGGAATCGGTGCGGTCCATCTTGCTTCTTCATTCAGGCAAGAGTCTTTTGCGTTCCAAGGCCGACGAATTGGAAACCGCTCTGCGGAAGGACCCGAATGACATCGATGACCGTTTGATGCTGATCGGTTACTACGCATCGAACGGACGCGGCGCGGCAGACCGCTTCCGTCTCCGCACTCACGTGCTGTGGATGATCGGTAACCATCCGGAACATGCGGCGACAGCCGAACCGAGCCTGCGCGACCTGCCCGATGATCCAGAGGGTAATTCCGAAATTCTGGAGCTTTGGAAGAGAAATCTCGCGTCACACTCCAATGATCTGCCGGTGCTCAAGAATGCGGAAAAATTCTTCTTTGGAAAAAATCCCGCAGAGGCCGACCGCCTGATTCATCGTATTTCGGAGCGAGAACCGAACAACCGCGAATGGGCCGCTGAGTTGGCGAACTTATATCGGATGTTTGGAATTCCTGGGGAGAATATCGACAATCCCGGCGAAAGAGCCGTTGAAGAATACCGGCGCGTGCTGGAATTAACGAAGAATCCTGCCGCACGCGAAGCGCTGCCGGGCGAAATGGCGGATGCCGCTTTCCGTATCGGAGATTTTCCGGCGGCAGTGGAGCTGGCAAAAATTTATCTCAAGAGTTCGGATCGTCTCGCCGTGCAGCGCGCTAATACGATTCTGGGCCGCGTCGCGCTACGAACCGGTCGTTTGGCTGATGCGAAGCAGTATTTGCTCGATTCGGCGGACCCCGGAGCAGCCAAGGACATTGCCTTGTCCGGACCAACCCTTGTGCTTGCCAAAGAACTAATCGAGCAGGGGGAGCGCGACGTAGTGCTGCGTTACCTCGAGATCTGTCTAAAATTGTGGCCGCGTGGTGAGAATATCCTCCGGATTTGGATCGCGGATATCAAAACTGGGAGAACGCCGAATCTTGGAGCTCCATAAAAAAGAAAAGCCTGCTGCGGGGTCCGCCCCACAGCAGGCAAGAATGGGTGTCAATGTCAATTGGCCCAATCGTTCGACTGAGCTTTCCGGCATAGCCTATCGCGGTGAACCGGAGATTTCAAGAAAAAAGATATCGCATTGCGATATCCATATCGCATCACGATAATCCATCATGACAAGGCGATCAACCAAACCGGACGTGACACTGGCGGATTACCGTGCACTAGCGGAATTCCGTTACGAGCTTCGCCGTTATCTGGCCTTAAGCGACCAGGCTGCGCGTTTCGCCGGCCTTCATCCCGGACAATATCGGTTCCTCTTGATGCTCAAGGGCCTGCCGGACGGAATCGAACCGACCATTGGGAACCTCGCCGGACGGCTGGGCCTTCGTCATCACAGCACGGTCGAACTGGTCGATCGCCTCGAAAAGCGCGGTTTCATTTACAGGGAACGAAACGAACGTCACCGCAGTTTCGTCTTTGTGCGAATCGCGCCCAAGGGTGAAAGCATTCTGCGGAAAATTGTGGCCTCCCGTAAGGTGGATCTCAAGAAAGCCGGCCCCGTTCTCGTCGAAGCGCTGAACACCTTAATAAAAAATAAAGGAGGTCAACTCAAAAGCTAATGGGGCAGGGGCGCCTTCCCATCCAAAACGAACGTCAACAGCTTTGGTGGCACGGTCGGCCCATTCGGTACGGTACCGGGAGGCGGCGGCGCATTGGGCAGCGGCGGCGGCAAAGTCCCCAGGCCTCCCAAGAAGGAAACGTATTGTTGGCCGTCGAGCATATAGGTAATTGGAGGACCCATCCCCCCGCGCAATCCCGACTGAATCTCCAATAGCTTTTCGCCTTTGTTGGCGTTGTAAGCAACGAAACGACCATCGGGAATAACCTGGAACACAAGATTTCCGGCCGACGTGACGGTTCCCCCTCCGATGCCTCCTCCGCCCGGAGTGCGCCAACGTTCTTTTTGGGTAACCGGATCCCACGCCACGAGCATTCCACGCTGTCCTTCGGGTGGAACCGGTCCGACGGCCGGAGGAGAAGGATGCGTTGGTGCAGGTTGCGGCGGCGGTTCGACACCGAGACCGGTGCCGCGATTGCCGCGGATGATGCCGAGATTCCGCTCTCCCGGCTTGTAAGTAAAGTTCGTATCGAGCGCAAAAGTGCTGGTGCTGTTCGTCGACGTCGGTATATAGACCAAACCCGTTGCGGGATTGAACGACATCGGCGACCAGTTGTGGGCCCCTCCCGGTCCGGGTGCCAGTATGATGCTTTCCTTATTTTGATCGTAATGAGCTTCAGGATTGATGATGGGACGGCCGGTTTCCGGATCGATCCCTTTGGCCCAAGTCACCAGGGCAAATGGCTGAGCGGATATAAACGCGCCGGTAAGGCGATCGAGCACATAATAGAACCCATCCTTATTGGCCTGCATGAGGACTTTGCGCTGGCGTCCGTTGATGGTCAGATCCGCCAGGATGAACCCCTGGACGCTGTCATAGTCCCAAGAGTCGCCTGGAACGGGCTGGTAATACCACTTCAGCTCACCGTTATCCGGCTTTACGGCCAGAATAGAACAAACAAAGAGATTATCCTTGCCCTTGGACTGGCGAAGCTGTTCCGGCCAGGGACCACCATTTCCTGTGCCGAGATAAATAAGATCCGCCTCGGGATCGTATGCCATGCCGTCCCAAACCGTTCCGCCTCCGCCCAGCTTCCACCATTCGCCCGACCAGGTCTCGGCTGCTTTCTTCAACGCAGGATTCTCGAAGGGTTTCGATGGATCGCCGGGTATCGTATAGAAGCGCCACGCAAGCTGTCCTGTATGGGCATCGTATGCCGCAAAAAACCCGCGCACCGGAAACTCAGCCCCGCTTACCCCGATAATGACTTTGCCTTTTGCCATTCGCGGAGCCATGGTGATGGTGTAATTGTCTTGAGGGTACGCCACGCGCGCTTCCCAGATTGGCTTTCCGGTCTCGGCGTCGAGGGCTTCCAATCTGCCATCGATCACTGGTGCAATGATTTTTCCCTGATATATCGCGAGACCGCGATTCACAATGCCGCAACAAATTTTCGGCCGCACAGTGACTTGATTGACTTCGGGATCCCACCGCCATCGTTCCTTGCCCGTACGCGCATCAACCGCAAAGACAATGCTCCAGTTCGTAATGCCGTATAACGTGCCGTTCCAAAACAGCGGGGTGGCTTCCTGATTGCCTCCGCCGGTCCCGACGTCATAGGACCATGCCAGGCCAAGCCGGGTGACATTGGTTGTGTCGATCTGCTTCAGCGGGCTATAACGCGTCTCGCCGGGAGTCAGGCCATAGGTCAGCCATTCCTCGCCGGTCCTTCCGGCGTTCCGCAGCGCCAGATCATCCACACGCCGCGCCTGCTGACCCGCCGCGATCCAGGTGGCGAATATCAGCCCCAGAACAGCCAGCAACAAAACCATGACCTTTCGAATGTGCATCGTTGGCCTCTTTTCAAGTGAATTGAAAGGGTGGGGGAATTATACGGAACTTTCCATTTCCGGCGGAGATCATTTCATAGCGCATCCGGCTCTTATGAGCTAGACTCCGCCTCAGCCCAAAATCTTGGAGATATCCAAAACGTTTCGTTAACGAAAGGAGAATCTATGCGTTTGCGTACAGTAACGATAGGGATCGTAGCGGTCGTTCTGGTCGTGCTGGCGTGGAGCCTCGTGGCCCAAACCCAGGCACAGAACAAACCGGCTCAGTTCCTGCAACTGACGATCACAACGGTTAAACCGTCAGGGATTAACGATTATGAGGAGTTCGTGAAAAAGCTGAATGCGGCTCGGGATAAGACAGGGGGATCGCCCGCACAGCTCGTTTATGCCGTCAATCTCGGAGGACCAGGTTTCACTTTTTATGCGATTACCCAGTGGGAAAAGTGGGCAGACCGCGATAAATTTCCGAACGGGGGTCAGATGCTCAGGAAGGTCTATGGCGAAGCTGAAGCGGCCCGCTTGCAGAAATTGCAACGTGATGCCATTGTGAACACGCGGAGCGAAGTCTACGCGTATGACGCCGATGCCAGCTTGAATCCGAGAGTGATCGATCCGCCGGCGGCCTTCATTAACCTGCAACGGACGGTACTCGAGCCGGGAATGGCTGGAGCATACGCAGCTGCACTGGCGAAGCTCAAGAATGCGGAAGAAAAAGCAGGGGACAAGCGGACGATCATCCGGCGCAATGAGATACAGGGCGGAGCTTTCGTGCGCTACCAGGCAGTGATCGTCAGCAAGCTCAGTGATCGTGATGTGCAAAACCCCAATGCCGGAGATTCCCTAAGGAAAATATACGGCAATGCCGAAGCAACGCAGGTTCAGGAGACTCTTAACAAGGCGATCCGCAATCGGACACAAGTCTTCCTGGCCTATCGTCCGGATCTGAGCAAACCGAAAGCGACGGGGGGTGTAAGCAGTAATTGATCCAAAAGTCCCTCTCCCTCTGGGAGGTGTTGCAAAACGAGACGCAGTGCGAATTCAAACGACCAGACTACTCAGTCACCCAATGATTGATTTCGTCAGTGGGTAGTTGCGTCATCAGCGCTTTGCACAAAAAATACATCGTGGGCGCTCATAGAGCGCCCCTACAGTTGCGCACCCCAAGCTGTAGGGGCGGTCTATGACCGCCCTGGATTTTTTGTGCAAAGCCCATCATCAGGTAATTTGACAACTGCATTTGACACCGCACATTGGACACTCGATATTTGACAATCCAAGCACCCAGCGTAAGCCAGTTTTGCAACACCCTCTTCTGGGAGAGGGAAAGCCGCTGCAGTCACGCCGGGCGCTCTGACATCGCGATAAGCGCTTGCCGGGCTTCGTCCATATTCGAGATTGGAGTTGGGAAAAAGAATCGCTTTTTCTTGTTCGAATTCAGCACGTCGAATCCCTCGGAGTCGATTCCAACCATCACAACCGAAGAATCCGCGTGCGCGTAATGCCGCAGTGCGGCCACGTGATCCTCGTTCATATGCTGGAGGATTCTCGCCTCCTGCGACGGAGAAAACGGATTTTCCGACAGGAATTCATCCCGTTCGATCCAATAAATTTGGCCGAATCCGCCGATGAATCTCAGTCGGACCAACTCGAGGCGGAAAAACTCGAAGTCATGCGTTCCGGCATACTGCCGCGACCCTGGAAAATACCTGAAGTAACGCTCGGGCGCATCGTCCTCGTCCGGACCGAGAAGGCGCGCGTTACCAATACAAGTCAGGCGTCCTCGCGCCTGCACGTCGTCGGAATCGCCTTTCTCCAAAACGGTCAAGGACACACGCGGGTCGGCAAGGATGTTCCTGGTATGTTGCGCGATCCGGCTAATGTAAATGACGGGCCGGCACTGCCGATCGGCGCAGTATGGCGTCACCGAACCGAACGGGTATCCGGGCACGTCGAGCGAGATCGTTGAAAGCACCCCAAAACTCTGTTGCAAAAACAATCGTCGGGCTTCATTGTGTTCCTTCATTCTTCCGAGTATAGGCAAGGGGCAAGGAGAAAACTATGACAAGGATCTTTGCAATCGTGTTGCTGCTTGCGCAGGCAAGCGCAACGAAAGTTCTTCCCGTGACCGATGTGAAGGCGTCCGATATTCAGGCCACGGTCAAAGAGGAAATCGCCAAAAAACTGACCGATGTCCCGATTCGTACCGTGGACGCCGGCGGGCACAACATAAGCATCGCCGTTGTCCATCGCGATAATGGAACCAACCTGACGGGCATGGCCGCGCATGACAAGGTATCCGAGGTCTACTACATTGTCGAAGGTTCTGGGACATTCGTCACAGGAGGCACGCTCGTCAAGCCGCAAAAGCGTGAAAGCTCCAGCGACACCGTAAAGCAGCTCAGCGGCCCCGGCTATGCCGGCACTGGAATTCAAGGTGGAACGAGCCGGCGCCTATCCAAAGGCGACATGGTCATCATTCCCGCCGGGACGCCCCACGGGTTTACCGACGTTCAGGAAGCGATCACCTATACCATTGTCCGGATCGACCCCAGCCGCCTTCTGGCGTTGAAGTGAGAAGACCAGTATACTTCGGTCGAAATCGCAATTATCGCGACGAAGGAGGCGTTAATGTCGAAGAAACTGTTTTTCCTATTGATGATCGCCGCAGTCCTGTCATTCGCCGGACTCATGCTTGGCCAAGGTCAAGGGCGGGGCGGCCGGGACGATCAACTCAATTTGCCGGATGGACCGGGTAAAGACATCCTGCAGAGTGCCTGTACGGAGTGTCACAACCTCCAGATGGCCGTGGGCACCGGCTACAACCGCGAGGAGTGGGGACTCACACTCGAGCGTATGATCACGGCCGGCGCGAAAATGACACCGGATCAGATTCCGGTCGTGACGGATTATCTGCTCAAGAACCTCGCAGGAGAAGGCCCGAAACCAGCCGTGATCGTGCCGGGCTCCGTGACGGTGTCTTTCAAAGAATGGGGGCTGCCGACAAAGGGATCGCGGCCGCACGATCCTTGGGCTGCGCCGGACGGGTCGATCTGGTACAGCGGTATGTATGCCAACGTGATCGGACATGTGGATCCGAAAACGGGACAGATCAAGGAATATCACCTCAAGACGCCACGTTCAGGGCCCCATGGTCTCGTTGGGGATAAAGAGGGCAACATCTGGTTCACCGCAAATTCCAAGAGCTATATCGGAAAACTTAACCCGAAGACCGGCGACGTTACCGAATACAAACTTCCTGAAGGCGCGCGCGACCCGCACACGCCGATTTTCGATCAAAAGGGCACCTTGTTCTTCACCGTCCAGGGCGCGAACATGATCGGGCGGCTAGATCCAAAAACAGGAGACATCAAGATTGTCACATCGCCGACTCCGCGGTCGCTTCCCTACGGAATGGTCGTAAGCTCGAAAGGTGTACCGTTCCTCGTCGAATTCGGCGCGCCAAAAGTAGCGAGCATCGATCCGGCAACGCTGGCGATCAAAGAATACCCGCTGCCGCACGAAGAGTCGCGGCCGCGGCGCATCGCGATTACCAGTGACGACGTCATCTGGTACTCGGATTATTCGCGCGGTTACCTGGGGCGGCTGGATCCGAAAACGGGAAATGTGAAAGAGTGGCCATCGCCGAGCGGCCCGACGTCGCTGCCTTACGGCATCACGACATACAACGACATCATCTGGTACAGCGAATCGGGAGTAAAGCCGAACACGCTAGTCCGGTTCGATCCTAAGACCGAGAAATTCCAGACCTGGACAATTCCGTCCGGTGGCGGTGTCGTTCGAAATATGATGGCGATGAAGGATGGGAACCTCGCGATCGCTGAAAGCGGTATCAATAAAGTCGCGTTGGCGGAAGTGAAGAAGTAGCCGGTCGCGACAAATGACAATTGAACCTTGAACATCGGCAATTTCTTCAGAAATGTTTATTGTTCAATTGTCATTTGTCATTTATTGGCGGGAATCCTGACAGATGTATTCGAACATCTCGCCGCCGGAAATCCAAGATGACGGCGTTTTCTCCGTGATCGTCCAAGCCCCGGACCAGGGTTTGGTGTACGCGCCCGGATCATCAATCGTAAATTCATAGGAAAGCGTTTTGAGATTAGGACGCGAAATCCGTTCGATGAGGTGCAACTGTTCAGTCGTCGGATAAGATCCCGCTACCCACTGTTTTTCGTTGAAGCCCACGGAGTCGATTACCAGCGTATCGCCTTCCCAATGCCCGATCGAGTGCCCTAAAAACGTCGGCCTCAAATCATCGCCCGTCGGATGCGGGCGGCCATCCATATAAATTACGCGCCAGGCGTGCGGGCCGGCAATGTTGAGGATAAAAACGCTCTTGAGCTCCGGCGCTTCGACAATCTCAAAGCCTGGAGCGTTGAAGAAGGATGGTCCTGTCGCGGGCTTGCAACCGACGAGCGGGGGATAGAGATCCGTGCGCGAAGTTCGGTATTGATAGAGCGCCCTCGCCCAGGGCTGGAACGGCACATCGGCAGCACGGGGCGTACCGCCCAGGCCCGGCCGCACTTCCCAATAGCCTTTCTTGTCCGGCGTTGATCCCAGGTTGACGTGTCCGTCCGGCCAACGCGGCGCAGGCTCGAGAGGCGCTTGAGCGAAGCCATACGTCATCATCACGGAAAAAACTACAAGCCCCGGAATGATCCTCATTAGAATCTCCGCGATTACCGCATCGGCAACTTCTGTCCGCTCGCCAGGATCATGTGCGTTGTTTGCTCCGACCCGGCAGCATTACCCCCGTCTTTGGCGAGAGCGGCGGCTTCAACCGTAACGTTGTCGCCTATCTTCACGGTGTCCCGCTTCCAACCACCGCGGACGAGCGCGTATGGCGGCCCCATTTCGATCTTGAAGTGCTTCACGGCGCCGCTTTCGTCTTTAGTGTCGATGTAGACAAAGGCGTGGGGATTTACCCAATCCAGCTTTGTCACGACTCCGGAAACCGTTATCGGTTTTTTCGAATCATACTCGGCATCAAAGGAGTGATGCGCCACGAGCGGCTTCACCGTCAGAAGCGTTACAGCGAATGCAAGTAATAAAGAAACCGTGCTCAGTTTCATCTTTCTCTCTCCTAACGCACGAATGTCGATTCTGCATTGTCTTCGCAAAAGTATTCCTGAATTTCCTGATCCGGAACCCACTGGATCGTCCAGCCTCCAGTCCATGTGCGTGTATAGGTTCGCGGATCATCTACCGTCACTTCGTATTTCAATGTGTTCAAATCCGTTCGCGTGAAGCGCTCGATGAGATGAAGCGCCTCGGTATGAGGCAGGCCGCCCGGCCCGAGCCAAAACTTTTCGTTGAACCCGACGGAGTCGACGACGAGCGTATCTTTTTCCCAATGACCGACAGAACTTCCGTAATAGCTCGGTACCTGTTCCGCCGACTGGCCGACCGGCCGGCCGTCGGTATAAATAATCCGCCAATTGCGATCGCCGCCCCCCAACAAGATCAGAATGCGTCCGAGGTCTCTTTGCTCGATGAATTGAAATCCATTGGGCACGAGGAACTGGCGCGGTCCACCCGGCGGCAGGCACCGCGCCAGAGGATCGTCTTTGAGAAGGTTGCGCTGGCGATATTCGTATAGCGCTTTGGCCCAGGGTTGGAAGGGAGCGACTTTGTCCGCATCCGCGATGTTGAGCAACAGGCCATCCTCGGTCATCGCGATCTTAGTTGCAGAGTTCTCCACCAATACTTTCGTGCTCGCGGTTCCCCAATATCCCTTTTTCCCCGGAGGCGGACCCGGACGAATTTGACCATCCGGCCACCGCGGCGCAGGCGGTGCGGGCGCGGTCGCGCGCGCTATTGCGCTCAGGTTGAACAAGCGCTTGCCGGTCCGCGTTAACACAACAGACTTCGCGAAGACCTGTCTTGTCGTACCTCGTGCCGGCGTACCTTCGACAGTAACGGCGTCACCGATGTGCAGCGCACTTCGTTTCCCGCCGCTTCTCTCGAGATCGAGCGGATTGCCGAATTGTATGGCCCAGTTCGTGACGATTCCTGATGCATCTTTCGTATCGATAAACAGAAATGCGTTCGGATTGACCCAATCGATCCTCGTCACAATTCCCTGCAGTTTGACTTGCCGGTTGCTGTCGTAAGTCGTGGAAAAATTGCGCTGCGAAAGAAGAAATGGAGCGGTGCATAGAATCGCGAGGACAACGGCCGGCAGGATGCTTCTGATCGTCTTCACGCTAGTCCCTCGTAATTCGGAAATCACCTTTTGCCGTTCCCTGCCGCCAGGTGCCCGTGATCTTGCGATGGTAAGAACCGATATCGTCCAAATTGCCCTCCGCGGTGATGTGAGCCGGACTGCCGGAGGGATCCTTCGCATCTGCTTCTATCCGAATGGTCCAGTTCGTCACATCCAGGAAAACACTCGCCAACGGAATGGCATCCGGGCCTGGATTGATCAAGCCGGTGACATTCTTGCCGTCCCAGTTCATGACGATCGTGAGGTGATTCCGCTGGGTGGCGGTCGGTCCCCAGTCACCGGACCACGTCCCCGTCAGAGGATGGCCTTCCTGTGCGAGCGCAAAAAATGACGCGGCGAGACATGCCGTGACGCAAAGCAGACGAAAAACTCGTCTCGATATCATAGATCCGCGAATATATCGCTATATAGGTCACACCGCAATGTTCTCACCGGCCGCCGCCGCGAGATTGTTTCAAGGTGACGCTGCTGTGAAATCACGGTAAGCTACACCTTGAAAGGAGCGTACGACATGAAGTTTCGGTTCTTCTCGATATATGCAGGCGTTGTCGTTCTCGCGCTTTCGTTCGGAGTGCTTCCGGCTTTGGCTCATCATGGTTGGGCAGGGAATCTCGACGAAGAATTTCAAATTTCGGGAACCGTCGAAAGCCCTGTCAGTCTTGCCGGCCCGCACGCGACGATGAAGATACGCGCTGATGGCCATATCTGGGATCTGACATTAGCGCCTCCAGCACGCACGGCCGACGCCGGTTTGAAGGAAGGCATCATTCCGATGGGCGCGATGGTGACGATCCAGGGTCACCGCAATCGCGACCCAAAGCGTTATGAGATCAAGACGGAGCGGGTGATCTGGAACGGCCGCACCTTTAACGTCTACCCTGACCGAAAGTAAGGCCTCGCACGGGAGTTCCGTTTGTACGAATTCATGGCGTGGCTCGAGGGTTCCATGCTTGGCCACGCCATGCGGGAGTCCGGTGTGTGGACGTATGGTGTCGTTAATCTCGTCCACATTTTGGGTGTCGCTTCCCTCTTCGGTTCGGTCCTGGTGATCGATCTTCGCCTGTTGGGTTTTTGGCCAACGACTTCCCTCCCCGCCATTACCACACCAACGGTGCCCATCGCCGCAACAGGATTTACCGTGGCTGCTTCCAGCGGCATTTGTCTTCTCGCCACGAAAGCGACCGAGTACGTCGACAATCCTTTCCTCTATATCAAATTCAGCGCGATTGCTTTGGGCCTCGTGAACGTTGGCGTGCTCCATTTCACGTCTGCCTGGAAGGCACGTGGAATACGGGAACTATCACCGAAGGAACAATCGCAATTGGCAAAGATTGGCGGCATCTCTCTTTTTTGCTGGCTCACCGCGGTTACCGCAGGGCGGATGATCGGTTACTGGTAAAGAAACAAAGAAGATGTCGCTCGCGAACATTGCTGCATGCAATTCTTAAGTTGATGGTACCGGCATTAAAACAAAGACTCGTGCTTCCAGTGTTCATGAAAGCGAATCGAAATGAAGATGTTCTCGGAGGCGCCCGCGCTGATGAGGCGCGGGCGAGGATTGAAACACTGATGACAGCGCGGTGTTTCATCGGTGACTGGGTTGATCTGTGAAATGAAATGATCCGGGCGGTGTAGCGCGGTACGCTACATCTTGCGGTTGATCGGGTGTAACGTGGTGCGCTACACTGGCGATCGTGATCAAGAGCTTCACGCACAAAGGCCTGAAGCAGTTCTTCCAGAAAAGTCAGGCGAAAGGGCTCTCCGCCGAAATGCGTCCCCGCGTCCGGCGGGTCTTGGATGCCTTGGATGCCGCCCAGTCACCGGACGAGTTAAATATTCCCGGCTTCGGGCTCCATCCGCTGAAAGGCGATCGGAAAGGCACGTGGGCCGTCCGGATCACCGGCAACTGGCGCATCACCTTCCGATTCGAGAAGACCGACGTGACCGACGTCGATCTGGAGGACTATCACTAAAGGAGCAAGACGTATGGATCAACGCGACATCGATCGGATCTTGAATGGCCGCCAGCGTCGGCCGACCCATCCCGGCGAACTGCTGCGGGAAGAAGTACTGCCGGCCGCGAAACTCACGCAGCTCGAGCTGGCGCGGCACTTGGGCGTCTCGCGCAAAACCGTCAGTGAGATCGTGCTCGGCCAACGGCAGGTGACCGTCGATATGGCGGTGCGTCTGGGCCGATTCTTCGGCAATGGTCCCGGCCTCTGGCTGCGGATGCAGGAGGCGGTCGATTTATGGGACGCGATCGCGCGGCATCGCAAAGCCTACACCGCCATCAAACCCTTGAAAGTGAACGTGGCCTAGAATGTCCGGATTTATTTGCCATCGGTGCACAAACGCGTGTGCTAGAGTGCGCGTATGATCCGACGCGCCTGGATTGTGGTCTCGGTCGTGTGGACCGGATTTTGGGTGTTTCTTTATATCCTCGGCGCCCAAGGACTGACGGCCGCCGAGCAGCTCTCCCTGCGCGCAAATACCACGTTCATGATCGCGCTGCCCTGGATTGCCGGCGGCGTGATCATCTGGATTATCGCCGGCCGACGGAGCCGTCAGTAAGCGGATTTTGCTACCAAACTTACGGTCCCGGAAGACTTCACACCGTTTTGAACACCCGTTGCGCCGGTCTCGACTTTGAATTCCTGGAGCGCATCGGGGAATGGCATCGACATATAGCCATTGTCGTAGGGATTGTTGTGATAGGCGCCATCGAGCGTGAAATTCACTCCGGTGTTCAATCCGCCGGCCACAGACACGTTGCCTTTGCTGGGAATTGACCTGTCTCGCTGGGTTCGATAGGCTCTGCGGGAACGAGAAGCTTTGAGGAGGGCACCATGCGATCGCTCGTTTTTGTTCCGGCACTCTCAATTATCCTTGCGTTTTTATCCCACGCAGCTCAAGCACCGGCGCCGTCGTTTACGGTAGAGCAGATTCTGGGCTTCCCTGCCCCCGAGAATCTCGTTGCCTCACCTGTTGGATCCGCCGTCGCGTGGGCATTTAATGAACGAGGTGTACGAAACGTTTATGTAGCCGAAGGTCCCGATTTCACGGCTCGACGTGTTACGTCGTATACGGAAGATGATGGACAGGAGTTAACCCAGCTCTCGTTTTCGCGCGACGGGAAAATGATTGTGTACGTGCGCGGCGGCGATCACGGATCGAACCGCCAGGCTGAAGCCCCGCCAAACCCTTCTCAAAACCCGGTGCAGCCACGGATTCAGATATGGTCGGTACCGGCGGCCGGTGGATCGCCGAAGCTTATTGCGGAGGGCGACAATCCGGTGGTTGCTCCGGATAGCGATCGCATTGCGTTCGTGCGTGAACGACGGATTTGGGTCGCGCCGATCGATGGATCGAAGCAGCCTCAGCAAGCATTCTACGCCCGCGGTTCGAGCGAATCGCCATCGTGGTCGCCGGACGGAAAGACACTCGCATTCGTCTCCAATCGTGGCGACCACAGCTTTATTGGGTTGTTTACGGGCGTGGACCGGCCGATTCGTTTTGTCGCTCCCTCCACCTCGCGGGATTCGTTGCCGGCGTGGTCGGCCGATGGCCGCAAGATCGCCTTTCTGCGCCAGCCCGGGACCGGCGGCACACCGCGCTCTCCGCTCGCTCGGGTGGATTTACCGTGGAAGATTGTGGTCGCCGACCTGGAATCTCTGAAAACCGTGACAGCAGTTACGAGTGGGGATATGCCGGTCGACCCCATACTTCAGAATCCCGGCGGTATCGGTCTTCGCTGGGGTGCCGACGATACGTTGCTATTCATGTCCTATCGCGATGGTTTCCCGCATCTGTATTCGCTGCAGCATCCGGGGTCGACCGGTAAACCTTTGTTGCTGACGCCGGGTCCGTTCATGGTGGAGCAGATGACGTTGACTCCTGATCGGCGCTTCGTTATCTACAGTGCGAACACGGGTTCGGATCGTAGCGATATCGACCGCCGTCATCTTTTCAAAGTCCCGATTAACGCAGCAACGCCCACACCGCTCACAAGCGGCACCGGCATCGAGTGGGCTCCTGTTGTCACGGCCGACGGCCAGGCGATCACCTACTTGAGTTCGGGCGCTCAGCGCCCACCGGCCCCAACAGTGATCTCCATATCCGGCGGGACCCCGCGTATCACTGCCGGCGAACGGCTGCCGGCCGATTTTCCAGCTTCGCAATTGGTGACACCGGAACTCGTCAGCTTCCGCGCCAGCGATGGAGTCGAAGCTCACGGACAACTCTTCAAGCCGGCCGGCGGTGTCACACCCAAACCCGCCGTCGTCTACGTCCACGGCGGCGGTCCACGACAGATGATGCTGGGCTGGCACAATCGCTGGGAATATGCGAACGATTACGGAGCCAATCAATATTTGGTCAGCCGCGGCTTCATTGTGCTCTCGGTCGATTACCGGCTGAGTGTGGGATACGGACAAGCATTTCAATTTGCAGAGAATACCGGCCCGCGCGGTGCCAGTGAATATCGCGATATTCTCGCTGCGGGAAAGTATCTGCAATCACGTCCGGATGTAGATCCGAGCCGCATCGGCATTTGGGGCGCATCATTGGGTGGTTATCTGACGGCACTCGCGCTCGGGCGGAATTCCGAAGTGTTTGCCGCGGGCGTCGATATCCACGGTGTCCACGATCGTTTGCCTCCTGTGAATGCCCTGCAACTGGCGCACGCGATTGTCGGCGACGGAATTACGGAAGCGGATCTGAGGCAGGCGCTGAAGGTCGAATACGAATCGTCTCCAATCGCCGCCGTATCGACCTGGAAATCACCTGTGCTGCTGATTCACGGAGATGATGACCGCACGGTCGACTTCCATCAGACGGTGGACCTGGAGCGCCGGCTGCTCGCGAAAGGCGTGAAGGTCGAGGAACTCGTTCTTCCCGACGACGTCCATGATTCGCTGCTTTGGCAGCACTGGAAAACGTCGATTGCGGCGATGGCGGAATTCTTCGAAAAAACGCTGAAGAGTCCCGTGCGAGCCGTCACACGGTAAAGATTTCCTGAGGGCACTTGGTAAGCCGCTCACACCGGGCTTCCGTGACCAGGTACGTATTCTCCACGCCGACACCGCCCAGGCCGGGATAGAAAACCTTTGGCTCGACTGCCAGAACTACACCGGACTCCAGAGGCGTATCGAATTTCGGTGCGATCACCGGTGTCTCGTCGAGCTCCAAACCCACGCTATGGGCCACGAATCGGACCTGATTCTCGCCTGCGCCCATGAAATGAGCCGCGAAGGAAGTCTTGGCCACCCGATCGAGAATATCTTGATAAATCTGGCTGGGAATGTTTCCGGGGCGGAGTCTCTCTTCGATCCACGTATTCAGTTCGATGATGTACTTATAGGTGTCCCGCATCTGCTGCGAGACAGGACCAAGCGAATACGTCCGGGACCCATCGGCGATATAACCGGCATAGCCTCCGCAGATATCGATCATGACAGGTTCGTTTCGTTTCAAGACCCTCCGGCTTCCCATTATCGAAGCAGCCGCGTAAAGTCCGCGTGTACCAACGGGCCCATCGAATGCGTGCGGATAAGCCGCCGTCTCGCCAAACGACACCGCTCCATAATGCATCTCCATATTGAAACGCCGGACGCGCGTTATTCCTTGGTGGCCGGCCATTCGCAGGACGTATTCGATGCGGGCGGCAAGTTCAAATTCCGGCAAGCCATCGCGAAGCTGTGACGGAATATCGAGAAACATCTTATCGAGCTGTTCGGCCGCGCGCCGGATGCATTCGATTTCATAGGAGGTCTTGACCGCGCGTGCATTACGTATGGCGGACGAACCATCAACAATTTTCGATTTCGGGAAATATTTCGATACCTGTTGATACGTCGCCACCGGCAAGACGTCCAGTTCGAATCCGAGAGTTTCGCCGGGATTCGGTATGATCCCCGGCAGTTCGGAGTACGTTTTCAGCAGAATCAGATTTTTGATGGCCGATTCCGATTTCGCTCGCTGATAGCTCTTACGAATGGCCAGCAACGGCTCGCCATCACGCGGAAACCACAACACACCCGTCTGCATGGTGCCCGTGAGGTAGTACTGATCCACGTTCTGTAGGATCACCAGCGCGTCGCAATCCATGAATCGCCGCACGCGCTGCCATCGTCGCTCGAGTTCCTCTCTAGGGATGTATTCGGGTAGTTCCATATCGGCCATGATAATATACGCAGCGACAATTCAACCGTACTCCGATGAGGGAAAGCGGTTCAAATCCGCTACTGCCCCGCAACTGTGAGACGACAGCTCCCCGGCGAGCCACTGCCGAATGGCGGGAAGGCGAACTTCCAATTCCGTCGTCAAGTCAGGAGACCTCCTGGAGGAATAACCTTTCGAGGGAGAGGCACCATGTTCACACCACGTGCGGCGTGGGTTTTCTACGCGATTTCATTTCTGCAGACTCTTTCCGTTCCTCTGCTCGGCCAGCAGCCTTCAAGTGTTTCAGGATGCGTCCAAGATTCCACTCGAGCATCGATTCCAGGTGCGGCAGTCATCTTGACCGGCTCTAATGGATCCGGGCGTTTTCAAACCCAAACTGATGACAAGGGATGTTTCAACGTCACTGGTCTTCGCTCAGGCAAATATCGGCTTCAGATTTTGGCCGAAGCATTCTCCGCTTATGAAAAAGACATCGTTGTGGAAGATGCGGCGAGACTGGACGACGTTGTGCTGGAAATCCATCCGATTCAGGCGGAAGTCGTCGTTACTGCGACCCGCAACCCAACGCCGGCAGATACCCTTGGTTCCAGCGTCGATGTGATCGACCGGAGCCAGATCGAAGCCTCACATATTCAAACCGCATCCGATGTGCTCAGAAATATAGGCGGTGTCGCGGTCGTCCGCACGGGAAATACAGGAGGCATCACAACGCTTTTCAGCAGAGGCGGAAATTCGGATTACACGAAAGTCCTGGTTGACGGCATTCCGGTGAATCAGCCCGGCGGCGCCTACGATTTCGCTCACCTGCCTACCGACAACGTCAGCACGATTGAAGTCGTGCGGGGCCCGCAGAGCGCTTTGTTTGGATCGGACGCCCTTACAGGTGTCGTGCAGATATTTACGACCCGAGGAACGGCGTCGCCTGAGGCCGAATATGCGGTTGAAGGCGGAAACTACGGAACGTTGAAAGAAGCCGCAGCGCTCCGCGGGGCGTGGAAGAGACTGGATTGGTCGAACACATTCAGCCGGCTCGATACCGACAACATCACACCGAACAATGATTATCGAAACGCCAGTTACTTCGGCAATTTTGGATTCACACCCGATTCACGGCAAACATTTCGCGGCACGCTCTTCCACGTTTCCTCGCGAATCGGTACTCCCGGCGTCGATGCGCCAGGTTTTACATCGTTCGGTCCGAACGATCATGCCGAGAATCTCGAGCGCGCTGCGGGCGTGACGTATACCGGGTTGATCTCATCTCGCCTAACGCAGCACCTCGCATATCGCTACTACGATCACGATTACAACTACTTCGGCGCTTTCGGCGTCTCAAACATCCAACACAAGCGTCATCGCGCCGAGTACCATGGCGACGTAGCGCTCGCTTTGCGGCGTACCTTCGCCTATGGCATCGACTTCGACCGGGAAGAGGCAAACGTCGCGGGTATGCCGCATCTCCGTAACAACACGGGATATTACGTACAGCAGCAGGTTCGCGCATGGGATCGCCTCGACCTGATCGGAGGAATTCGAATCGAAGACAACACTACGTTCGGCGTGAGCGCTAATCCAAGATTCGGCGCCTCGCTGCGCGTGCGGCCGGACCTGAGATTGCGATTTAGCGCCGGGA
Organism: Acidobacteriota bacterium; assembly: GCA_003223875.1. Lineage (GTDB taxonomy): Bacteria > Acidobacteriota > Terriglobia > 20CM-2-55-15 > 20CM-2-55-15 > 20CM-2-55-15. Next base: position 60,008 of record QHWY01000086.1, read on the forward strand.
CGGGAATCAAGGAACCGAGCTTTATCCAAAACTTCAGTACGAACCGGTTTTTCCTGGGAAATCCTAATCTCATTCCGGAACGGTCGAGAAGTTGGGAAGCCGGTGTCGAACAATCATTCTGGAAAAATCGGATGACGGCGGATCTCGCGTGGTTCGACAATCGATTTCGGAACCGCATCGAGCTGGATCAGTCCGATGTATTTCAGAACATCGGACGCAGTCTGGCGCGGGGGGTCGAGCTGCGTACGCGGGCGCGTGTTCGACAAGTGTTGGTGCAAGCGAACTACACCTATCTCGATGGGCGTATACAAGAGTCCACGCAGCGATCCTATCCGTTCCGGGCGGGCGATCCGCTATTGCGGAGGCCGCGCCATTCCGGGGACGTCGCCATAACCTGGATCAGTCGAAAATGGAACGCACGATGGTCGACCGAAGCGGTCGGCCGGCGCGCGGACAGCGATTTCTTCGCGTATCAGGTGCCGCTGACGAGCAATCCCGGCTATTCCGTTTCTGACGGAGCGCTCACGTACGAATTTACCCGCTTCGGATCGGCTTACATCCGGGTGGAAAACATCTTCGACCGTGATTATCAGGAAGTGCTCGGGTACTTGGCGCTTCGGCGAAGCTTCGTTGCGGGAACGCGAATTCGTTTGGGCCGATCCAAATGAGCGTGTGTGGTCGCCAAACGGCTTTGCACAAAAAATCCTGGGCGGTCATAGACCGCCCCTACAGCTTGGGGTGCGCAACTGTAGGGGCGCTCTATGAGCGCCCGCGATGTATTTTTTGTGCAAAGCCTCGCCAAACTGACCACCCCGGCGCGACAGCTTCTATTAAGCTGTCGCGCCACCCCTCCTCTGCGAGGAGGGGAATATTAGTGGTTGTACTGGTTCTCGCGTGCTGTTCGCCGCCAAGAACTAAGCGCGAATCTCCTGGTCCGCCGCAGCGGATCGTCTCCGTTGTTCCGACGGTCACGGAGACCTTGTTTGCGCTGGGACTGGGCGAGACCATCGTGGCCGTTGGCGATTACGATCACTTTCCTCCTGAAGTTGAACACAAACCGAGGATTGGCGGGCTGATCAACCCCAACGTCGAGAAGATTATCGAACTTCATCCCGACTTAGTCATTTCGTACGGCAGCCAGGACGTTCTCAGCGAACGGCTGCAATCGCTGGGAGTCCAGGTTTTTCCTTTCAGACACGGAAATGTCGAGCAAACGTTGCGTTTTATTTTGGACTTGGGCCGAAGAGTCGGGACTGAAGATCGAGCCGAGCAGCTCGTCGCCGGTATTCGTCACTCTTTCGATGAGGTGCGCGCGGTGGCGACCGCCAACCGGCCGAAAGTTTTCCTGGTCCACGATCGTGCCGGTGGAACTCTCGGATCGTTCTACACCATCGGTTCGCGAGCTTTTCAGCACGATTTGATCGAGATCGCCGGCGGTCTGAATGTGTTCGGCGAGGTCGATGTCGAGACATTTCAACCCAGCTTGGAAGAAGTGATCCGCCGGAAACCCGACATAATCCTGGAGACGTTGTCACCCCCAGCCGATCCTCAAGAGGTCGAGCAACGCAAGAGAGATTGGGAACGTCTGGGGCTACCCAGAGAGCGCATCTATATCGAAGAAGAAACGTATTTGCTCGTGCCGGGACCCCGATTCGGTCTTGCAGCGCACCGCATTTCAGAAATTGTTCGCGGAATCAGATAAGCGCGCGGCCCCAGGCAACGAGGTGAAGGACATCGGTCTGATCCACTTGGAATTCCGGCATAGCGGCGGAGATCAGTTGTTGCCGGATTTCATCTAACGAATATGCGGCGTGCAGCGATGCGATGAAATCCCGCTCCAGGACGGGCAGTGCCCCTTTGGCGTGCTCCTTTACAAGTTCGACAGCAGTCTGATGATCAGGAGGACGGACGAGATCGATAATCATCACGGGCGCGCCGGGCTTGACGCATCGGGCGGCGGTGCGCCAAAAAACCCCGGGGTCGGCAAAGTGATGAAGCAGGCTATTGCAAAGAACGGCGTCGAAATTACGTTTTTCTAAAGAAGCATCGGGAAGATATCGCTTCTCTAAAGTGATCCGCGACTCCAGGCCGGCGTCACGAACCGAACTTCGGCCGAATGCGAGCATGGCATCCGAACCATCGACACCGAGAATGGTAACCGCCGGAAAAGCCTTCGCGAATCGGATCGTTACGTCCGCCGTGCCGCACCCAAGGTCAATGACACGCCCCGCGGCAAAATCGGGAAACCGCTCGCGAAAATAGCCCGGGATCTTTCCATGCGATTCACTCCAGTCCGCGGCCGCATATGCGGCGGCCTGGTCTTGGTCGTCCATCAATTCGGGTTCAGGTATGCGTTGCATCTTTTTAGCGTCGGGCCCACCGTCGATTGATTGCTGCGCTCTGTCGTGCTTGCGTTCGCACCGCTCACGCCGGATCGCCTCGGTACACCGCTTCGCGGCCTTCTTACCGCCGGCCGGTCCCCCCACGCCTAAGGATCTCTAGTATCTCATCTACAGCGATGTCTTCAAGTTTGCTCTTCCAGATAATGCGAACACGCCGGCCAATGGGTCCCCAAACGCGTGGGTCCGTGGGACCGAATAGCGCAATCGTTGGACAGCCGATATAGGCGGCGAGGTGCGTGATGCCGGAATCGTTTCCAATATAGGCACGGCAGTGGCGGAGGTGATGGGAGAGTACGCGCAGCCTCAAGTCCTTCGGAAGCGGAACGCAGGCCGGCAAGCGGTTCATCAGCACTTCAAAATAAGGCCAATTCTTTTTCTGGCTACCGCTGCCGGGATGAATCACGACGGATTGCGATTCCGGTGCCCACAAGTCCGGCAGATCAGGCGGCTCGAGACTCAACGTTCTCAGTAGATGATCCGCTGCATGGCCATAAGTTGGAAACGGATCTGTTCGCAGGACGTTGGGTATTCCAGAAAGGCGGAGATTTCCGGCCAAAGTATCGTCTTTCATCCAAACAATTGCTGAATTGAATTCCAGTTCCGGAATAGGCTCGTAAAACAATCGCGCCCACGGTTCCAATTCAATCGAATGGATCTCTCGAACGGCGACGAAGTCTGTTGCCAGTTCTAAACTCGATGGGTTACCCACCAGGGTGAATCGTACCTTTGGGTGCTCTTTCTGGAGAGCTACCAGTGCCGGCAGGTTGAGAACAAAATCACCGATAGCACATGCTCGAATGACCAGTAGATCGTGCATTCTTTTGTAGGACAAAGCTCAAATCCGCGGCCCGCGTGGGTTCAAGCCCACTACGTCCTTGACGTTAGCGCATAATACTTTTAGAATAATCAATGTTTCCGGTGGGGCATGGATACATTTGAAATAGGCGATAAAGTTGTTTATCCCAACCATGGTGTTGGGATCATTGAAAAGATTTCAAACCGCTTGGTAGCGGGCAAATTTGAACGATTTTATCTCCTAAGAATATGTTCCAACGACATTTTGGTCATGGTGCCCACTGCAAATGCCGGCGATGTCGGACTTCGCAGGATTGTCGAACGCCGCGACGTCGAACAACTCCTTTCCTTCCTAGGCAGTAACCAATTTTTCACCCAAAAAGACTGGAAAGACCGCTTTAAAGAAAATTCCGAAAAAATGCGATCCGGCTCGATATTCCACGTCGCCGAAGTCTTTAAGAATCTGGTCTATCTCAGCCGCGTCAAACCTTTGTCGTTTCGCGAGAAACGGATGCTCGATCGCGCCCGCTTTCTCCTGGTTTCCGAGCTATCGACGGTAATGAATCAGGCGGAGTTGGACATCGAAGACCGTATCGAGAAGGCTGTCACCAGAGCCTGCGGCAAAGTGCCCGTAGCCTAGCGTAGCCTAGCTACTCTCTCACCCGACTCAGCAGGTCAAAAAATCCCGGAAATGAAATATTGACACAATCCGGATTTTGTATGGCCACAGGGCCGTCTGCAAAAAGGCCGGCAACGGCAAATGCCATGGCGATCCGATGGTCGCCGAACGAATCCACGACACCGCCGTGCAGACGCTGGCCGCCGGGAACGAACAATCCATCCGGATATTCTTCAACGTCGGCTCCGAGTGCCCGCAGGTTTTTCGCGACAGAATGAATGCGATCGCTTTCCTTGGCGCGCAGCTCCGCAGCGTCGCGAATCCTAATCCCGTTTTGACTTCGAGTTCCCAGAACAGCGAGGACCGGAATTTCGTCGATAATGTTAGGAATCCATGATCCTCCAATGTCCATGCCTTCAATCTCCGAAGCTTCCACGCCGACATCGCCAATCGACTCGCCGTTAACAACGGATAATCGCGTAATTGCAACGCGCGCCTGCATCTTCACGAGCAGGCTGATGTAGCCAGTACGTGTTGGATTCAAACCAATTCCCGTCAATCGCAGTCCGGAATTCGGAACGGCGAGAGCCGCAGCAATGAAAAATGCAGCGGCCGAAGGGTCCCCAGGAACGGAAAATTCCTTACCGCGCAACGTACCGCCTCCCTTGACCTCGATTGTATTAGCCATATTCCGAATGCGCGCGCCGAATTGAGCCAAGGCGATCTCAGTGTGATTGCGGGAAACGACCGGCTCGTGCACCTTTGTCACGCCGCGCGCCTGCAATCCGGCGAGCAGCACGCAGGATTTCACCTGAGCGCTGGGGATCGGCAACGTGAAATTGATCGCATCGAGGTTGCTGCCACGTATTCTTAGAGGAAGGTAATTTCCGTCTCTGGCTTCAATGGCGGCCCCAAATTGCCGGAGCGGCTCAATGATGCGCTTCATCGGCCGGCGCGAGAGCGACTCGTCTCCAACGAAGGTTGTTTCGAACGGAGACCCCGCGAGAAGACCAGACATCAATCTCACCGTCGTACCGGAGTTTCCCGCATCCAGGACTCGTGAAGATCTTTCTAATCCATGAAGGCCACGCCCATGAATGGTGACTGTCGAGCCATCCCGTTCGACGTGTACACCAAGATTCCGCAAACATTCGAGCGTGCTCTGGCAATCGACGCTTTCGGCAAAATTGTGGATCGTAGTTACGCCTTCGGCTACGGCGGCAATCATCGCCAAACGATGACTGATGGATTTATCAGCCGCTACAGACGTCTCTCCGCTCAGTCTCTGGGCTGGCTTGATTTCCAGACGATCCATAGTCGAAGATTAGCACGGTCATTGACTTTGCATAAGCCTCGTGTTACCAAGGGGGGCAATGAACTCGAAACGACAGCGGCGTTTCGAGCTGACGATTCCGAGCCGGCTCGAAGAAATGCAGGCTGTGCACGCTTTGATAGCGGAAGCAGTAAAGGAATACAAGCTCAGCAGCGAGATGGCCCATTGGATCGAGTTGAGCATCAGTGAGTCCATGATCAACGCAATTCAACACGGCAATAGAGCCGATCCCGCCAAACAGGCCACGCTTCGGATCTCATCCAGCGGCGACGCCATCGAAATCATTGTGGAAGACGAAGGAAAGGGTTTCACGTTGGACAAAATCGCCGATCCTACCGACAAAGCAAACCTGTTGAAGCCGAGCGGGCGCGGGATCTTGATCATCCGTTCATTCATGGACGAAGTCGACCTCTCGTTCAGAAAAGGCGGCGGATGCCGGCTCCGGATGGTGAAGAAACTTCGTGGGGTTGATGGAGCTCACCCGAAATGAGCATCGTCATCAATCCGAGGCGTCTGGACGACGTTGTCATTTTGGATCTCAGCGGCCGAATCACCATGGGCGAAGGCACCCTCGTCATACGCGATCGCATTAAAAAGCTGCTTCAGGCTGGCGATCAGAAGTTTCTGTTAAATCTGGCCGACGTCGATTACATCGATAGCTCGGGTCTCGGCGAATTGGTCACTTCATTCACGACCGTTCGCAATCAGGGCGGCCAGCTCAAGCTGCTGAACCTGACGCGCCGCGTTCAAGATCTCCTCCAAATCACCAAGCTCCTGACGGTCTTTGAAGTTTTCAACAACGAAGCCGAAGCAATCAAAACGATGAAGTAATTATGCGGCGCGGATTGTAACGGCGCTCTGTGTGCGCCGACAGTCCTGCAAATTAGACCGACGGTCATAGAAGCTTCAGCCCTGAGTCAGAGTTGATGGGCTTTGCACAAAAAATCCTGGGCGGTCATAGACCGCCCCTACAGCTTGGGGTGCGCAACTGTAGGGGCGCTCTATGAGCGCCCCCGATGTATTTTTTGTGCAAAGCCGAGTTGATGGCAGCGAAAAGCCCTGAAAGGGCGACATATTCTGCCGCCCCTTCTGGGGGCTGTTCGATCTACTGTACGTCGCGGCCTGGGCTACCTTCTGTCGCCGCTTCGCGGCGAAAACGCCGCTACAGTTCTTAAGAAAGCCCAGACGGTACCAGGCTTAGAGGTGAGCAGGCTTCTTCGAGGTCTGAAGCAACTTCCGAAATAGCTGTTCGTCTGAGGTCTTCCACAGACACATCGGCAATCAGCACATAGGTCTCGCCATCTTCAAGCGCGGCCACCAGCTCGCGGTCCAGAAGTTTAAACTGCCGGTTGTATGCATCGTATTGAACTCTAATCAAGACCATAAAGAGACCTCCTGCCGGTCGCCACCAAACAAAAAAGCCCTCAAAACCGCCTGTTTTGAGGACCACATTGTCAAACTAGCACGTCACTGTGCTGATCGCTGATCTTCTTTTAGGAACTGGTGGAACTTATGTCAAGAGATTTCCCGGAAACGGCGCGGCCAGGAGTAAAGGTTCAGCCGCCGAAGGCCGAAAACAATAGGTGGAAGACTATGTTCACCCTGTGTTTGGTGCTGTTGATGAGTCCGATCCGATGGGCGGCGTACTACTCGGATGTTCCGCCGGCCGGCGGGTTCCGTGATTTTCAGATGCTGATCCTGGATAGCGTCTATCATCCGCCTCTCGACGAATTGAGCAGGGGCCGAACACTGCTCGGCTATATCAGTGTTGGAGAGATTGAACAGACGCGCAGTCCTTTCAAGCCAGCTAAGGCGAAGGGCGTCCTCGCCGGCGAAAATGAGAACTGGAAGGGCAGTTTCTTTGTCGACGTGAGGAGCACGTGGTGGGTGGATCAAGTAAAGATCGCGGTACGCCATGCGCTGGATCAAGGATTCGACGGCGTGTTCCTCGATACGATCGATGATGCGGAGTACCTCGAAGACAAGGATGCCGCCGTCTTTCGCGGAATGAAAGACGCCATGGTCCGGCTGATCCTTGAAATCCGCCGCGAATTTCCCGCAATTCCGATCGCCGTTAACCGCGGTTATGCCATCGTGCCGAAGATCGGTCCATCCGTCGATTTCATTTTGGGAGAATCCGTCTTCTCGGACTACGACTTCGCCTCGAAGAGCTATCGCCGCGTTCCGCAAAAAGATTATGCAGAGCAGGTGAACGTGCTCAAGGCAGCAAGACAGCGCAATCCGAAACTGAACGTCCTCACGCTGGACTATTGGGACCCAAAGGACGCGGCAGGAATCAGCCGCATCTACCGGGAGCAGCGCACAAACGGATTCAGCCCCTATGTGTCGACCGTTGAGCTGGATCGAATTCTCCGGGAGCCGATTCCGTGAAAACCGCCTCACGCTTCATTGCACGATTGCTGATTCCCGTTTTTTACGTTTGGGGCCTTGCCTCAGGCGCTGCCGCAACGCCCCGTCCACTCCCCCGAACGATTCTGGCGCTGTATGACAGCACCTACGACCAGGAGATCCAAGATACGCCGATCCACCAGATCGTCGAAATGCCGCTCAATCATTTGGGGCTGATCGTGAGATATCACGACATCAATAAGGGGTTGCCTCGCCTCGAGGAAATGCAGGACGTCCGTGGTGTCATAACCTGGTTCGAATCCGACGCCATGGTAGATCCATTAGGTTTTCTTGCATGGGCCGATTCCCAGATCGCCAGCGGAAGAAGGATTGTGGTGATCGGTGAATTGAGCGCGAGCCGTGATTTCAAGAACCATGTCACTCCGCTTTCTACCATCAATCGCTTTTGGGACAAGCTTGGACTTCGCAGCGAAGACGAGTGGACAACCGTCACCTATGCACATCGCGTCGTTCGACGCGTCCCGTCGATGGTGGAATTCGAGCGTCCGCTGGAAGGAGTCCTGCCGGCATTTGCCCAAATGAAGAAGACGGATCCGAGCGCGGTGTCCTATCTCAAAGTAAGGCGGGAATCCGATTCAAATTCCGAGTGGGATCTGGTCGTAACAAACCGCAACGGAGGTTACATCGCCGGCGGCTACGCTCATTACCATTCGCGAGATTTCACGCAACGCCAGTGGTACATCAACCCTTTTGAATTCTTCCGAATCGCTTTCGATACCGACAATCTTCCCAAACCGGATACGACCACATTGATGGGCCGCCGCATCTTTTACAGCCACGTTGATGGCGACGGATGGCGCAACCTCACAGAAGTCAGTGGCTATAAAACCAGGAGAGCGCTTTCGGCTGAAGTAATCTTGAATGAGGTGATCCGAGCCTTTCCGGATCTGCCCTTCACGGTCGCCCCAATTGCTGCCGACATCGATCCCGAATGGTACGGCACTCCCGAAAGCCTCGACATTGCGCGACGCATCCTGGCCCTTCCCAACGTCGAAGCGGGAACGCACACGTACAGCCATCCCCTGGACTGGAAAGCACTAGTGGTGGAAACTGCGACGACGTCGAAGCCCACAACCATACTCGGAATGGGCATGGCGGTATTGCCTTCGAGCATGCTGAAGATCCTGTCGGGTTTACTCGATCCCGCGGGCAAAGTCGCGGGCGAATCCCGCGCCCGGATTTCTACGAAGTACGAAAAACCGCGAACGTACGATCTGCGGCCATTCGATCTGGATCACGAAATCCGAGGATCAGCCGCATTCATTTCGAAATTGTTGCCGGTCGGCAAAAAACTGGAAGTCGTGCAGTGGTCGGGAGACACGACTCCGTTTGAGGCAGTTGTGGCTGCGAGCCGCGCAGCGGGTCTGCGAAATATCAATGGTGGCGCTACCAGATATGACGAAGAACGGCTTTCTTACGGCTGGGTTTCGCCTCTGGGCCGCCAGGTTGGGTCGACTTGGCAAATCTACGCTTCAAACAGCAATGAGAACAACTACACGGAATTGTGGACCGACCGATTCTTCGGATTCCGGTATTTGACTCGGACGATCAACAATACCGAATCTCCGAGACGAGTCAAACCCATCAACGTGTACTACCACATGTATTCTGGAGAGAAGCTCTCCAGTTTGCGTGCTCTCAAAGAAAACCTCCAATACGCAAGCTCACTGGAGATTTGTCCAATTACCGCCAAAGACTACGCCGCCATCGCGGACGGTTTTTATACCACTTCGATTGACCTCGTCGGACCGAGCAGTTGGCGGATCCGGAACCGCGGTGATCTCCAGACGATCCGTTTCGACGCCGCTTCAGATTGGGAAATCGATTTCCGCAACTCCACCGGAATCATCGGTCAGCGTTACGAAACGGACCGGCTCTACGTCACCCTCGATGCCGCTGCCAATGCGCCCATTGTTACATTGCAGCGCCGAACTTCCCCGCTTCGGCCGTATCTGATCCAAAGCCGCTGGCGCGTCTCGGACTTCGATCGTGAAGCGAAAGGATTTCGATTCGTCGCCACCGGTTACGGCACGGGTTTTCTGAAATGGAAACTGCCGCACGCCGCGCGGGTGTCGGTTAAAGCACGCGACCATTCCGGTCACGAGTGGAAGCAAGAACTCTTTACAGATCCAACGGGCGTGCTGGATCTCAGAATTCCCCTGACCGCTCTACAGCCGCTTCTAGTCACGGTGGAGGAAACCGGCTCATGAAGAAAATCCACTACCTCGCATTCGCGTTTTTGACGCTGGCTGGGGCCGTTTTGAGTATCTTGCTCGTGCCGGGGAAAAGTGAGCTTGCGCTCATTCATTTCAAAGACAAGGAATACGAGGTCGCGCGCCGTTCTTATGAAGAACGATTTATGGCGGGAGATCGATCCGTGAGCGTTGTCATTCCACTGACGCAACTTTATCTGCAGTTCGGAGATGTCGAAAAAGCCGTGCAGCTCATGGAGAGTTTCGTTGACGAGAACCCGAATGATGTGGCGGCCTTGAAAAGACTGGGAAAGTTTTTCCAGTATGCGGAACGTCCTCACGACTATCTAACAATTCTCGAACGCATTGCGGCTCTCGAGCCCGGCGAGGCCTATTTCCGGGAACTGTCCGATATTTACAATTTCAACGCTCAATACGAAAAACAGATCGAGATTCTAAAAACTCTCATCGATAAATACCCCAACAGACCTCAAGACTTCATCGATCTGGCAAACCTCGAAGCCACCAACGGATCGATCGTCGAAGCTGAGGCGACCATGCGACGGTTCGAGGCAATCCATCCTGAAGCCATGACGGCGGAGACAACAGAGCTTCATGTGAACTTGCTCCTGGACGCCGGCAAGCCGCAAACCGCCTTGACGCTGGCGTCAAAGGGGATCAAGCGAGAAAACAATTACGAGACGGTCGTCCATTTCGCCGACCTATTGAATTTCAAAAAACAACCGGCCTTGGCGCTGCGCCTCGTTGAGCCCTATGACAAAGCTGCAGACAATTATCCGACTCTCCTCCGCTCGATCGTTCTGTTGTGGATCGGAAACGGAAAATCGGCTGAGGCATATGATCGTCTGAAGCGGCTACACACTGCGGGTACTCTGCCCGAAATTGTGGTTGAACCTTTTGTCGATCTTGCGCTGCAGCATCGCGAAATCGACTTTGCGATTTCCATCGGTGAAGAGTACGACCTTACGATTCTCCCCAATTGGCTTCTGGCCGGCCTCGCAGAAGCCGCATTGTCGCAACAGAAGAAAGATTTTCTGGCCCGCATGGTTTCTGAACTCGGAGATGGATTTCTCAACCAGAACCCCGTTTTGGCGGCCCAACTGGCCCTTGCCCGAAATGACGCAACATCAGCGCTGCGGTGGATTGAACGGGCGGACAAGGACTCGACACTCGAGATGGGACAGCGAATCACACTCGCAACGCTCTACGTCAGCCTCGGCCGTCGCGACGATGCGCTTCGTTGTTACCAAGAGGCGGCCTCGAGACCCGACGTTCCGGACTACGTCTTTCTTCAACTCGCCGGACTATACATGGAGCAGCAAAAAGCGGAGCAGGGTCTGAAGCTGCTCGAACCACTGCGAGCGAAACGTCATTCCACCGATTTTGAAACGGCATGGGCTCTGCTGGCCGCAGCAGCGGGCCGCGGCGATGATGTTCTCGCCTGGCTCGCTAGCGCCAACGCGCAGAAGTTGAGCGTTCAGTCGTTCAGCGACATCTACTTTGCGGCGATGGAGGCGGCACAGCCGAAGCTGGCTGTCGCCGTTGCCGAACGGCTATATCGGCAGCGTCACAGCGCTGACGATCAACTGCACCTCGTCAATGCCTTGATGGCAGCATCGCGCCCAGCAGAGGCCCTCAAATACTTACGTCCACTCTTGGCGAACGGCACCAGCCGTGACGGAGGCGATCTTTCGGAAAAAGAACAAATATATGTCGCAGCGTTGAACGCTGCGTTGGAGGCGGGTGAACCTGTCAGCGCGGAGTTGAAATCGTTCTGGTCGCGCCGTCTAGGTCAAAGCCATCTGCCCGAGAGCAAACGCGAAGAGATTGTTTATGCCCTGCTGGACCTCAAAGACGACGCAGCCGTCCTCCCCATTTTGGAACAGTTTGCAAAAACCAAGGATTCCCAATGGCTGTTCGCATTTGTGGACGCCTCATTGCGCGCCGGAAAGAAGGATCGGTTACTGCAATTCCTTCAAACCGAAGTCAGCCGCAAAGATCTCAACCTTACAGCAAGGGAAAAATACCTGCGGCTGTTGATTGAACAGGGTGGAGACGCTTTGGCTCTGTCGTTCCTCCGGCAACTTGCCGATGAAGACATTGACGAGTGGATACAGGTTTATGAAGAGACCCTCGCCAGGTTGGATCGTAAACGAGAACTCATTGATTTTGTGAGGGATCGCGCGAAGCGTGTTGCGGTCTCGGATGCGGAACGCCGATCCATTGCCAGCCGCCTGTTAGAGCTGGGTGACAAGAGATCCGCTGAGCAGGAGCTACTGAAATTAGCCGCTGCGGCTCCGCCCGACAGTCCCGACGTTTCGCAACTACTGTATTTGTGGGGACCCAGACCGGGCCTGGCTGCGCTGGATTGGCTCGAACAGCGGGGACGATCCGCGTCAGGTGCGTCACGGGCGGCGTGGATGCGCCACCTGATTAACCTCGGCTCTGCAAGCCGCGCTGTCCGGTTGGTGACGAAAGAAGTCGCGACGGACCGATCTGTCGTAGACGCCTATATCGATGCACTGGTCGCAGTTGATGATAGGTCGGTGCTCGGAAATGTCCTCGATAGCGCTGTGGAAAGAGAAAGCGATCCGGCTGGTCTGCGGCGCTTCGGCCGAATCGCGATGGAAAATGGAAATGCGAATACGGCCAGGTTGGCATTCGAAAAATTGTTGCGAGCGCGTCCCGATGATCGTCAAGGGCTGAAACGGCTCGGCTCGATAGCGCTATGGCAAGGAAACTTTTCGGTAGCACGGCGAATGCTGACGCGATTAGACGATCTGGGTGGCTCCGATTATGAGAGCCGTTTTTATCTGGGGGAAATTCTGACGCATGATCACGATCCCGCAGCACGGCGCCAATATCAGCGGAGTCTTGAAATGCTCGAGGCCTCAAAGGACCAGACGATCGCAGCGAAAACGATTCAAGCGCAGTTGCTCGAGCGCCTCGGCAAAAAAGAAGAGTCGCTGGCTTATTTCAAGGCTCTTTTGAAGGAACGCCCGCACGACGGAAATGTGCGGAATGACTACGTGGCGGCATTGCTACACGCAGGACGGTATGAAGCGGCAAGACAAATTCTGGATTCGAAAAACTGAGCAGAATACATTCCCCTCCCCGCAGAGGAGGGCGCGAAGCGCGAGCCCGATAGGGCGAAGCCCCAGGAGAAGTCTGGCGAAATCTTCCGGCCGAACTGACCACCCCGGCGCGCCAGCTTCTATTAAGCTGCCGCGCCACCCCTCCTCTGCGAGGAGGGGAATAAGTCGTCATCTAACATTCTGTCTCATTCTGGCACTCGCCGTTCCCGCCAGCGCCTCATCTTTCCTCATTAAAACCGAGTCCACGCCATCCGCCGCGCGCCTGGAACTCAACTTTCCCGAAGACACCCATTGCACAGCCAACGTCCTCGACCAACGCGAGTTGCTCCTTCAGTGCGATCGCGCAATCGAACCGCCGCCAATGGGCGACGTCGTTACGAAATTGAACTCCTGGCTCGCCTGGATCAGCAACGGGTACGACACGCTTTTGATCCACGCCGCACGCGACTCGAGTTTTACGCTGTCTTCTGCCGGACCGAGGCAAATAGTGATTCAACTGACCCCAATAGATACCGAACGAACGTCCGAAGATTCGAATACCTTAGTTCCTGCTCTCCTCAAAAGCCGTCTACTCGCGGCGACCGGAAAACCTCGAGCAGCCGAGAAGGTCTTGCATCAAAGCCTCGTCTCGCATCCCAACAATGGACAGCTGCTTGCGGAATTAGCGGAGCTTGAATTACGAGCCAGACGATGGCGCTACGCGACCGATCTTTATTCGAAGGCCTTACTCGATCAGCCCCAAAACGAGGATCTGATGACCTTTCGCAGAAAAATCCTTCGAGAACACGGACCCGCCGTTTCTTATGAAGCGAATGCCAAGACTTTGCAGACGGATCACTCGGAGTTCGTGACATCAACCTCCGCCGATTGGAGGCTTTCGCTGCCGACCAAGCTAGGGCTTCGGATCGACCAAAACCATTTTCGGTCTTTAGAACCATCGCAGCCAAACGCACGAACACATATCCGCAACCGCATCGAAGCTGCGCTTCAGCATGATTTTCTCAATGGATCGATCGTCAACGCGGCAATGGTGAATAACGGACGGGAGACCGGAGCCCAGCTTTCTTATAGCCGGCCAGACATGTACGGCACGACGCATGTCGAAACAGGTTACAGCATCCCGTTCTGGGATCTGTTGTCGAGCCTTGAAGGTAACGGCGTACGGGACCGGATTACAGCAGGACGCATGCAGCAGATTTCGCAAAGAATAACAGCGCAATTCGATGCGTCATTAAATCGCTATCGCATGGCCAATCAGGTTCTGGCGCGCACTTATGGCGCCAATGCCGGCGTTAATTACGTTATCCGCCGGCAGTACCCGACCATCGAACTCGACTATCTGTTCGATATCGAGAAACATGCGGATCACCGGCCGTACGCCGGTTTTCCATTAAGCAACAGGAATGTCCATGCAATCGGAACCGCGGTCGCCACTCCGATCGGAACGAAGTCGGAGCTATTGGCTTCGGGCGGCATGTCTTTCGATATCGATGGTGGAGAAGGGCCCTTCGTCGCCGGCCGCTTCAATCGGCATTTCACCGATCGGCTCTCGGCCGAGGTTTGGACTGAGAGACGGCATAATTCCATTCTTACTGGACGCGTCGTCACAAGCGTCGGCGTGAAAATTGTGTTCGCTTTCGGTGGGAAGGATACAGAGTGATGCGCAAGACGTGGTGTGGCTTCAGACAATCCGCGATCATCGAAACCTCCTTATATCTAGGCATCGCTCTCCTCATCGATCAAATTAGTTTCAGCGGTAATCGTTTCTGGACGATCTCGCCACACCCGTTCTGGCCGATCGTTCTTCTGATCAGCGCGCAATACGGCACTTCCGAAGGACTCTTCGCGGCTCTAGCGGCAACAATTGTTTTATTGACCGGCAAACTACCCCCGCAAACGCTGTCGCAGGATCTGTACGAGTACATCTTCTACATCAGTAAGAATCCCCTGCTGTGGTTCACTGCAGCAGTCCTGTGGGGCGAATTACGCGGCCGGCACGCCAATGAAACCAGGGCAATCCGGGAAGAACTAGAGGCTACAAAAGACCACGCTCTCCAGGTCGATGCCGCCTACAAGCAGGTGGCGCAATTGAAAGAGAAGCTCGAACTGAAAGTAGCCGGCCAACTGAAGACCGCAGTTCGAATTTACGAAGCTGCCCGAGGCATTGACAAGCTGGAACCGGCACATGTGATGAGCGGCGTGTCCCAACTGGTACGGCTTGTCATGAATCCCGAGAAGTTCTCTCTTTTTCTATTGAAGAACGGCCGGCTCGAAGTCGCGACAAAAGAAGCCTGGAGCGCGGAGGACCCCTATTCTTTGGAATTCAGCGCGCAGAGCACCATTTATCAGGAAATCATTGGACGGCGCCGCTGCCTGTGCTGCGTCAACCGCGACGAGGAAATCATGCTGGGGAGCGAAGGAATGCTGGCCGCGCCTCTCGTGAATTCGGAAACGGGCGAAGTTCTTGGAATGATGAAGATCGAGAAACTGGGCTTCGCCGACCTGAACTTGTCCAGCGTTCAAACCTTCAAAGTGCTCTGCGACTGGATTGGAACCGCCTATGCGAACGCCCTCAGCTATAAAGATGCCCTCGCCGAAAAAATATTCGACCAGAGCACGTGCCTTTTCTCATACGGATTCTTTGAGCGTCAGACCGCATTCCTGTCCAATATCGCCGAGCGCGTCGGATTTGACATATCGATGATCGTCTTGCGGCTCGACAATCCTCATGACTTGACGGATGAGCAGCGCAGCATTTTGCCGGGGATGGTCGGTAAGGTCGTTCAGAAGTGTCTTCGCAAAACCGATCTCGCCTTTGAACACCGGCAATCGGCTTCGGAACATTACATTGTCTTACCGAACACATCATTGGAGGACAGCCAGACTGTCTGCCATAAGCTGCTCCGTAAACTTTCGTCTCTCATGCCTTCGGAATTACGTCATGCCCAATTCTCGATGACTGTTCAAGCTCTCTATCGACATGACCGGCAGCCAACCGTACAATCTGTTGCGATTCCCGCAGCTCATGGATTATTCCCCGCCTCCTCATTCGAATGGCATTCGAACTATTTGACTGTGCTGGCGAGACGTATCGGATTTGATATTTCGGTCATCTCGATTCGCCCGGATAGCACCCAGGACTGGAAATCTGTAACAAAAGCAGTTGGAACGGTGGCCGGGCTGTATCTCCGTGAAATCGATCTTGCATTCGAGAAATCAGAACCCGACGGCGTGTTCACGATTTTGCTACCCCATACGACGCGCAGGCAAGCAGACATCGTCTCAGGCCTCTTGGTCGCCCGAATAAATGACGAGCTGGAAAAGAACAACGTCGACGTGAGTGTCACAGTCGGGATTGAAAAGTTGAACGTTGAAGGTCTAGAACCGGTGTTGCATGTCTAAATGTGTCCATGAACCCTCTCCCGCTCGGAGAGCGCGGAGCGAAGCGCCGGTTCACAACTTGAGACCCTCAGCCTACGCCCTCCCAGAGGGAGAGGGTTATCTCTTTTTCTTGATGGTCGCCATCACCGGCTTCTTGGAAATAGTCCTCGCGCGCCAGTTCTTCAACGGGGAAATGAGGCCCGCGTACGCGATTTCCGGCCATTTCGTCATTCTTGCGGCGATTGCTCTTCACACACTCTCGAGAATGAAAAAGGGCAAGGACCTCCGACTGAGTTTTCTGTTGTTCTCTTTCACATTTGCCTTGGGACCGGCCGGAGCAGCCGCCACGCTGCTGACAGCGGCAATGGTGTCGATATTTTCAAGAAAAACGAAACCGTTTGAAGAGTGGTATTGCACATTGTTCCCGGACGAGGCGTCTTCCCAAAGCGACATTCTGGAGGAGATCCAAGCGCAGCGCGCGCAGGGAGAGCGATCGATCATGCCGTTGATCGATGTCCTGACGTTCGGAACACATACCCAGAAACAGGCACTGCTCACGATGGTTACCAGCAATTTCAAACCGGCTTTTGCGCCTGTGTTGAAAACCGCGCTGAATGATGCAAATAACGCCATCCGTGTCCAGGCTGCTACCGGTATTACGAAGATTGAAGCGGACTTCATGACCCGTGCAGTCGACCTGACGAACCGCTGCGAACAAAATCCAGACGACGCTGACCTGCTCAAAGAAATCGCTGAACATTACGACCGGTACGCATATATCGGCCTGCTCGAACATGATCGGGAAACAGAATGCCGTAATAACGCGCTAGGGTATTACGCCCGATATCTTGCTTTACGGCCTGACGATTCAGCGGCGCGTACGGCGGCAGGGCGCATTTTGGTTCGAGACCGTAGGTATAAGGACGCCGTCGCCTGGTTTGAGCGGGTTGGCAGTGACGGAACCGTGGTCCCGCGCGCGCCTGAAGAGGCAGTCTGGTACTTGGAAAGCCTTTTTCGCCTAGGGCACTTCGCAAAAGTTCGCGCGATTCTTATGGCCAGCGGAAAAGAACTGCAGGATAGCGCAGGTCTTCCTCTCGAGATTCTCGAAGCCGTCCAACTCTGGGTTGACGGCAATGCTGAAGGAAATGCATGAGCGATCGACGCCAGATCGCCGATGTATGTCTGATCCTGGAAGGGACGTACCCGTACGTCACCGGAGGAGTGTCGGCGTGGACGCACGATCTGATTACCGCTCACAAGGATCTTTCATTTCATCTCATGACGCTCCTTCCCACCGGAGCATCGAAGGAGCTTCGCTACTCCATTCCGTCAAACGTCGTGAGCCACTCAACGGCCTATGTCCAGCAATTACCGCCGGGTCAGAAAATGACGGATCGCCGGGCCAGAGTGCTGTGTGAGGCGCTTCAAGAACATCTCCTCGGCATGCAATCCAGAGGCGGCATCCAGCATCTCGCCGGCATCATTGAGGCGTTAAGGTCGTTTCGGAAGCTAGGAACTCTGACCTTGTTGAACTCTGCTGCCGCCTGGGAGATGTTGAAGCGCATGTACCAGCGGGCGTATCCGCACAGTTCCTTCCTCGATTACTTCTGGAGCTGCCGGGCGTTACTCGGAGGACTCTATTCCATTCTTCTCGCCGAATTGCCGGCGGCCCGCGTTTATCACACAGTTTCGACAGGATATGCGGGTCTTTTCGGGGCGCGCGCCGCTCTGGAGACCGGACGGCCACTTCTGTTGACGGAACACGGAATCTACACGAACGAACGGCGCATTGAAATCGGTATGGCCGACTGGCTTCAGGCCGGAAATTCAAGCAGTCTCGACATTCATTCGCGCATGCCCACGTTGAAGGATCTATGGATCAACACCTTCATCGCCTACTCGCGCGCGTGCTACGAAGCGGCGAGTGAAATCATCACGCTTTACGAAGGCAACCAACAATTCCAGCTTCAGGATGGCGCGGCATCTGAAAAACTGAGGATCATTCCAAACGGAATCGATTATGAGCGCTTTTCCAAGATTCGTCCGCAGACCGGAGCCCGCCGGCCCTCGGTTGCTTTGATTGGACGCGTCGTCCCCATCAAGGATGTCAAAACGTTTCTGCGCGCGTGCGCGCTGTTGAAGAATCTGGTTCCGGATATTCAAGCGTATGTGCTCGGTCCGACGGATGAAGATTCCGAATACTTTCGCGAGTGCGAAAACATGGCCGGTCATCTGGGAATCGAAGATGTGGTGACTTTCACCGGCCGCGTCAAGCTCGATGATTATCTTGGCCGCATCGACGTCGTCGCGTTGACAAGCATCAGCGAGGCCCAACCGCTAACGGTTTTGGAAGCGGGCGCGGCGGGAATACCCACTGTGGCCACAGACGTGGGAGCTTGCCGGGAGATGATCATGGGACCTGCAAGCGAATCGCCCGCGCTTGGACCAGGGGGCGCAGTGACGCCTTTATGCAATCCGCCTTCAACGGCAGCGGCGATGGCCAAGCTCTTGAATGACCGGTATTGGTATCACCAATGCAGCCGCGCAATCCAAGAACGCGTTCGAACTTTGTATAACAAGGCAACCCTGGATCGAACTTATCGCGCCGTTTACGAAACCTATCTGCAGCGCCCCGCGTCAAGCATCAATCCTTCGTTGGAGGCAGTCAATTAGATGGCGGGCATCGGCTTTGAATTGAGAAAGCTCTCGCGCCGGGACGACCTGCTGGGCGTTGTTGAAGGCTATGCGTACTCGGCAATTGCGTCCACAGGACCTTGGCTATTCACAATTGTCGCCCTCTCCGGCGTTGTGATGTTTGGCTCACGGTTCATCTCGGCTGCGGACATGGCGGAATTCCGGCTAATCATTATCTACAATTTCGCATTCTCGCTCATCGTCTCCGCTCCGATGGCAATGATTTCGATGCGTCATCTGGCGGATTCTATTTATGTAAAAAATGTCAGTGATGCGCCATCGATGCTGCTCACCGGAATACTCTTCACGTTCGCTATTGAAATTCCGCTTGTCTTGGGTTTTTACGGGTACTACGTTCAACTCCCCATAACTGTCCGGCTGCTTGCGATGGCAAATTTCTTCGTGGTCACGGCCATTTGGCTGACGTGCGTATTTTTGACGGCGTTGAAGGATTATCGCCGCCTCAGCGTCACATTCGTCGCCGGTACGGGTATGGCTTTGGCGAGCGCCTCGGCAGCTGCGCCGTTTTGGGGTGTGACGGGAATCCTGACGGGGTTCACGGCCGGCCTCGCACTTTTGCTCTGCCTTTTGATTGGAAGAGTGCTCGCCGAATATCCCTACCGAACGCTCCGCGTGTTCAGGTTTACGAAACTGTTCCGCAGGTATTGGGAACTCGCTCTGAGCGGCTTGATCTACAATTTGGCGATTTGGATTGACAAGTTCGTCATGTGGGCATCGCCCCAGCGCTCGGTGTTGCAGAACGGAATGGTGTCGTATCCGGACTACGACAGTGCGATGTTTCTGGCTTACCTGACGATTGTGCCTGCGATGGCGAGCTTCGTTCTGAATGTTGAGACTGATTTCTTCGAAAAATACGTCGCGTTCTACCGCGATATTCAGCATCATGTCAACTTCGGCCGGATCGAACAGGATCACCAATCGATCATCGGATCCATCTTGCGTGCCGCACGGAATTTCATCGTCCTGCAGGGAACCATATCGCTTGTGTCGATACTGCTGGCCCCATATCTGTTCACCGCGCTCAACATAAGCTTCCTGCAGTTGGGCATGTTTCGCATCGGAGTGCTGGGAGCATTCTTCCACGTCATGTTCCTGGTGATGACGATCTTGCTCTCTTACTTCGATATAAGACGCATGACGCTCGCCATCCAAACGCTCTTCCTCGTATTGAATGGCATAGGCACCTTCGCCGCGATGAAGTTCGGCTTTCAGTTTTACGGGTACGGATATTTCGTGGCCACGATCGTCGCGTTCGCTTTAACGTTCTTGGCGATGTCTCGCGTTCTGAATCGCCTGCCTTATCAGACCTTCGTCCTGAGTAACTCATCTCTTACAGGCTAGTGTGGTGTCCCACTTCGTGTTTGACACCGATTTGGGGTAGGTGCATTCCCCTCCTTGCAAAGGAGGGGTGGACGCGCCATTAGCAAAATGGATCCGTTCCAAAAAAAGGCGCGGACGGGGTGGTCGCTCACAAGCGAGGCTTCGGAATGCGTTTGTGAAACGTGTCGCGTGAGCGACCACCCCGTCTGCGGCTCTTCGGTGGCTTCGCGACTTTTGATTGATGCCGCAGCCACCCCTTTGTAAGGAGGGGAATGTACCCAAACTGAAACATGTCTGCTTGTCGAAATTTATTTGGGACACCACACTAGTAGCAAATGCGTAGCCACACACCGGGCCAAGACCGTCCGACGGAAACGTTATCCATTGAACAAACCGGTGCGTTAGAATTTTCTATAATGATCTCCATATCAGCGATTCGCCACTGCCTGCTTGGAGCCGCGGTGCTCGCGGGCGCAACAGTCCTTCATGCCCAAATTTCTCCGCTCACACCGGACATTCCTCCCAGGTTCGAAGTCCCGACTGAATCGTACGATTACGTCAAACGCGACGTCATGATCCCGATGCGCGACGGCGTCAAGCTCCATACCGTCGTTGTCGTACCGAAGGGTGCGAAGAACGCTCCGATGATCATGACTCGTACGCCATACAACGCAGCGCAGCGGACCGAGCGAGTTCGGTCGCCGCGCATGCTGGCCATTCTGCCGGAAGGCGACGAAGTATTTGCCGCTGACGGCTACATTCGCGTGTTTCAGGACGTCCGTGGCAAGTATGGATCGGAAGGCGAATACGTCATGACGCGGCCCTTGAGGGGGCCTCTCAACTCAAGCACCGTCGACCACTCAACCGATGCTTACGACACGATCGAGTGGCTCGTGAAAAATGTCCCGGAATCGAACGGCAAAGTCGGCATGCTGGGAAGCTCATATGAAGGCTTCACAGTGGTTATGGCGCTGGTCAATCCTCATCCTGCATTGAAAGTCGCGGCGCCGATGAGCCCGATGGTCGATGGCTGGATGGGAGACGATTGGTTCCATTTCGGCGCGTTCCGGCAGATCAATTTCGATTACTTCACCGATCAGACGACCGTCAAAGGCGAGGGCAACCCGATCGTACGGCAAACGCGCGACGACTACGAAAACTTCCGCCGCGCCGGCTCCGCCGGAGATTTCGCACGCGCCGCAGGTCTCGATCAACTGCCATGGTGGGGCAAAATTTCAGAGCATCCCAGCTACGATATGTTCTGGCAGGCGCAAGCGCTCGACAAAACGATGGCCGCGCAGCCATTGAAGGTTCCCACGATGTGGATTCAAGGACTCTGGGATCAGGAAGACATGTGGGGCGCCATTCACTGCTATCTGGCGACGGAACCCAAGGATGGCGACAATTCAAAAAACTTCCTCGTTATGGGACCCTGGCGTCACAGTGGCGTGAACTACAGTGGGTCGACTTTGGGACCGCTGAAATGGGAAGGGGATACGGCGCTTCAGTTCCGGCGCGACGTGCTGAAACCATTTTTTGATCAGTATCTGAAAGATGGCGCGCCGAAAGCCGATACGCCGCCGGTGTTCATTTACAACACCGGCGAGAACCACTGGGACCGCTTCAAGTCGTGGCCGCAGGCGTGTGATCGAGGGTGCCCTGGGAAACCGAAGCCGCTTTATCTGACGGCGGGTTTCGGCCTCTCGTTCACCAGTCCCTCAGCTTCATCTGGATACGACGAGTACGTTTCGGATCCGGCAAAGCCGCTTCCGTATATTCCCCGTCCAGTTCGTGTTGGAGACTCGGATGCATGGAGACGCTGGCTGGTAACCGACCAACGTGCATTCGCCGATCGTACCGACGTTCTCACATACATGACACCTCCGCTTACCGCCCCGCTGCACATCGCCGGCGCGCCGATGGTGAACCTCGTCGCTTCGACAAGCGGTACGGATAGCGACTGGGTCGTGAAATTGATCGACGTCTATCTCGATGAGGTTACGAGTCAGGACGAAATGAGCGGGTATCAGTTGGGGATCGCGATGGACATCTTTCGCGGCCGGTATCGCGAAAGTTTCGAAAACCCGAAAGCGCTGACGCCGAATGTACCGCTGACATACAAATTCGTTCTTCCTCACGCGAATCATGTGTTCCTGCCCGGCCACCGGGTGATGGTCCAAATTCAATCGAGCTGGTTCCCGCTCTACGATCGGAATCCGCAGACCTTCGTGCCAAATATTTTCTTCGCGAAGCCCTCGGACTACGTCAAGGCAACGCAGCGCGTTTATCACACCAGTTTCATTGATTTGCCGGTTGTTCCAAATTCCCCTCCTCGCAGAGGAGGGGTGGATGCGCCGACAGCCAGCAGGCTGACGGCGCAGACGGGGTGGTCAGAACGGCGAAATGACCATTGATTGAGGCTTCGCCCTATCGGGCTCGCGCTTCGCGCCCGGCGCGTCAGCTTTGACTACAGCGCGAAACGATTCAGGAACGAGAACCAAGTGGCGAGGCGAGAAAGGCTGCCAGTGACCATCAGCAAGCCCACTGCAATAACAAGAGCGCCGCTCGCAACTTCTACTGCGTGGAAATGCTTTTTGAAGCGGCCGTAAAAAGATAAGAATTTATTGAGAGCGAGGCTCGTTAACAAAAACGGAATTCCGAGGCCCGCGGAATAAACGGCCAACAGAAACATACCCTCTGTAACCGTCTGTTTGGTGCTGGCAATAGTCAGAATACCTGCCAAAATGGGACCAATGCATGGCGTCCAACCGAATGCGAAAGCCAGTCCTAGCACAAATGCGCCCGCAACCCCACGCGGTTTTTCGACGTTATGAAACCGTTTGTCCTGGTAGAGGGCATTGATCTTGACGATACCGAGCAAATGAATTCCAAATACGATGAGGATAAGTCCCGCAATCCTGCCCAATAATTGCATCCGTGAGACGAGGACCTGTCCGATCCATGTCGCCGAGGCGCCGAGTAGGATGAACGTGAGCGAAAACCCGGCGATGAACATGATCGAGTTCAACAAAACTGTCCGGAAAAGCGACACGTCCTTGTCCCGAGCCTTCAGCTGATCCAGCGAGGACCCCGAGATGATGGATATATAGCCGGGGACCAGAGGTAATACACACGGCGATAAAAAAGAAACCAGTCCGGCGGCAAAAGCCACCGCGATTTGACCTATTGCTCCGTAATCGGTAATGTCCATAAATCTGTAGCGGCGGTTTCTTTTAAGGCTGCGCGCTATCGCGCTTGCGCTTCGCGGACCGCCAATCTTCCTCCGGGGCGGTCATAGACCGCCCCTACAATCTACCTCTGGATGACTACATTTGCCGCCGGCACAGCCAGCTTCGTGAGGCTGCCGTCGGAGTCAATCGTAGCCTGCAGCTTCACTTCGCCGACCTCGAGATCGTAAGTTCGAGGTCCTGCCGTTCGTACTTTGGCTGCTCCCACTCTCAGGTCATGCGGCACAAAGACGGAAAACGAACTCTGCCCCGCCTGGACGCGATACAGCAAGATCAAATAGTGATGGAAAAAATTGTTGTCGAGGATGACTCCACCTTCCGGAAATCTGAAATCGGCGGTCGACGTCTCTCCATTCACTGTCGACTTTACCTCGCTGACGGGCGGCGTCACTTTCACCTGGATGGATCCCTCGCGGCTCGAGGCTTGGTAGGAGGTTACGGCCAATTTCTCGTCCAATTCCATTTGACTGGAAATCACGTCGGTGCCAATAGTTGTCTTACCTTCAACGAAGTACCCGGATCCGCGCTTGGTCACCGAGAACTCCTCAGTTCCCATCCTCTTCCCGTCTTTAAAAATGGTGAAGTGCCCCTGCTCGACCTTTACCGGGGTGAATAATAAAACCAGTGATAAAAAGACATTCATAATTTCCGAACGGCCTCTATGATCTCATCGGCGATCGTTTCGGGTGTCCCATTGTCGGTTGAGACATGCAGTTTCGCCAGCGCGTAATGCGGTTCCCGGCTTTGATATAGCCCTTCCGCCTGTTCTTTGCTGGTCAACTTCGGCCGTGTACCATCAATTTTCACACGATCGCCGACCTTGGCGAAAGACACTTTAAGCCAAACCGTCAAACCTGTGGTCTCCGCAAGCGCGCGGTTTTCCGGATCGAGAAACGCTCCACCCCCCAGCGCTATAACCGATTGTTTTAACGAGGAAACTTGCTTCAGTGAGTGGTGTTCGTGCTGCCTGAAACGGGCTTCTCCGTTTTCGCGAAAAATATCAGCTACCGTACGCCGCGCCCGCCGCTCGATTTCCTCATCAAGGTCGATGAATTTCCATCCGAGCTTTTTCGCCAGGCGCCGCCCGACCGTGGTTTTTCCCGAGCCCATGAAGCCAACCAGATAAATGCGACTAACGGACATTGTTGACGCTGACAGCCCCCTTGATATCTTCGACAGTAACCCTTCCCTTGCGATTCTCGATTCTTACGTCTCCTATGATGCCGCGGATGTCCACCGGACCGTAACGATTCGAGACCTGCTGGTTTCCTTCCAGGCCCTGAATACTGACCTTGCCATTGCGATTGTCGATTCGAATCGACGAGCGTTTCGGCACGTGCAGCTTTAACGAACTCTTAAATCGCTGCCTCGGAATGTCTCGAAAGTCTACCGCATCGCGGTTCGAGACGATTCGGTATCCGGTGCGGCCCGGCTCGATTGAAAATGTGAAATCCTTCGAAAGATGCTCGGCTTCTTCTTTATTCGATGCACGAACGGTCTTCTTCACGTCCAGAACCACGCGATCGGAATCGGAAGCCCGTATCTCGACGTTGCCGGATCGATTGACAATTTCGATGTTCGAATCCAAAGGAACCACGGCCTCCCGATGTTCGTCGAAGCTGAAATTATTGCCAGTGATGTCCCACAAATCGATTTCATCGATATCGAACATATTCCCAAGATCGGAACTGATGTTTGCTGCCGTAGTCAACGCGCTTCCCCCAAAAACAACGAACAGGAGTACGGCTATTTCTGAGCGCGAAAATAACGCGCGGCTACCGTCTGCGTGTCGAAGCCGGCGATAATCGACAATTTTTAATGCTCCCCAACCGATGAGAAGGACGGGCCAGCCGCGTACGACATATCCCCAGATCGGAAGACCATGTCCCAGACCTTGTACCAGAAGCAGCATCCCAACGGCTGTCAAGGTTACGGCCCAATATATGGCTCCGGCGCCTGGATGGACCCTCATTTTGCGCTACCCAAGGAGGAAATTCGGGGTCAGACGGGTGAATTCCCTATTTTGGAACTGCAAAAATAGGGAATTCACCCGTCTGACCGGCTTTGCACAAAAAATACATCGTGGGCGCTCATAGAGCGCCCCTACAGTTTGCGCACCCCAAGCTGTATGGGCGGTCTATGACCGCCCAGGATTTTTTGTGCAAAGCCCGTCTGACCCCGAATAAAAGTTTCAATTTATAGTGACCTTTCTGAGATAATCGCCCAGTTATGAACCGGAAGTTATTGTTATTATTGATCTTGTCAGCAATTATAGCAGTTGCATTGTACCGTCTTATAGGACGGGATTTCGATTGGTCCTTGTTTATTACCAGTTTATGGAACGTTCAACCCGGTTGGCTGATGGCTTCCATTGCAGCGACGTTGCTGACATACGTTGTTCGCGCCTTTCGATGGAAAGTCTTGCTGAACCCTTTGAAATCCATCCGCGTGGGACCATTGATCAGCACAAACGTTTTGGGATTCTCCGCCATATACCTGATCGGACGAGCGGGAGAAGTCGTGCGGCCGCTCTGGCTCACGCGATGCGAACAGATTCCACTCACGGCATCGGTTGCGACCATCATCGTCGAGCGTTTCCTCGATACGCTGATGATCATCGCGCTGTTTGGATGGGCATTATTGGTGGTCAAGCTCCCTGCGGCGGCCGGGCACACGGTAATGCTTATGAAAAACACCGCCTGGGTGATGGTCGCTGGATCCGTTGCCGCGATGCTTTTCTTGTTTTTCTTTCGAGCAAATGTGGAACGCATTGTCCGATACGTTCCCATCGCGCGGCTCGCCTCATTATTGAAAAGTTTCTCGGAAGGTTTGTCGTTTCTTGATCGCGGGCGCAGTTTCGGATTAGTCATCGCCCATTCCATTCTCGTCTGGATCGTCATCGTCCTGCAGTTTTGGTTCATGCTGCTTGGAATGAATTTTCGTCTTTCGATTTCAGCCGCAACTTTGGTCATGGTTGGAGCAGCCATCGGCTCTGTCGCGCAAGTCCCGGGCATCGGCGGAGGTTTTCAGGCCGGATATGTTTTCTGCATGACCACATTCTTCATTGTTCCCGCGGAGCAAGCAATCGCGACCTCGCTGGTCGCGTGGGTTTCCTGCTATGTTCCGACCGTTCTAGCGGGCGGACTCTACATGGTCTCTCAGGGTCTGTCGTTGAAAGATCTCCGAACAGTACCAGTAGAATAAAATAATGAAATGTCCGTTCTGCGGTCATCTTCAGGATAAGGTGGTCGATTCGCGCGAAAGCAAGGAAGGCGACGCGATTCGCCGCCGCCGGCAATGCCTGGCGTGCCAGCGGCGTTTCACGAGCTACGAGCGCATCGACGAAATACCGTATATGGTAGTGAAGAAGGACGGACGACGCGAACGGTTCGACAGACAGAAGGTTTTGGCGGGTTTGCTGAAAGCCTGTGAGAAGCGCCCGGTCTCGATGGTCCAACTCGAAACGATTGCGGACAAAGCTGAAGCGGTGGTTCAAGAATCGAGCGAACGCGAGATCACCACGCGGACCGTCGGCGAGATGATCATGAATGAACTCAAGAATCTCGATAAAGTGGCCTACGTTCGATTCGCATCAGTCTACTTGGACTTCAAAGATGTCCAGGAATTCATGACGGAGCTGAAAGATCTCCTGAAAAGCCGGGAATAGTTTCTCATGTACTTCGAATTCGTTGCACAAGCGCGGGAAGGCGCAACCTGGAGCCCGACCGTCGACGTCTGCGAGCGGACCAGCGAAATCGTGATTGTCGTCGAAATGCCCGGAGTGCATCGCGCCGATATCCAGTTGTCCTGGAACGACGGAATCCTAGTCATTTCGGGAGTGAAGCGCCAAACGCCCCCCGACTACGGTGTCGCGAAATACCTGTGCGTCGAACGCACATATGGGCACTTCCGTCGCGAAATTTCCGTCAACTTGCCAGTCGATTACAAGGAGGCAAAAGCAGAACTAAAAGACGGACTCATGAAAATCCACCTTCCCAAGTCTAAGCCAGAGGTAGTGAATATCCCGATCCTGTGAAATTCGGGGGATTAGGCATATAGATTATGAGCATGGAGCTGGTTAAAGCGGATCAAGGCCCTGAACAGCAACAAGTTAGTATCCCGGATGTTCTCCCGGTGTTGCCGCTTACCGACATCGTCGTCTTTCCTTACATGATCGTGCCGTTATTTGTGAACCGCGAGCGCTCCACGAAAGCTGTAGATCAAGCTCTGTCGGAAAACCGGATGATCCTATTGGTATCGCAGAAAAACGCGAATGTGGACGATCCGAAGGCAGAAGATTTGCACGACTTCGGGACCGTTTCCGTGATCATGCGCATGCTGAAGCTGCCAGACGGCCGTGTGCGAATCCTGGTTCAAGGCTTTTCACGCGCAAAAGTGGAATATTTCGACGATTCGAAGCCGTACATCACGGCTAAAGTCGAGCCGAAGACAGAGCCCCAAGTGGTTCCGAATTCGCCCGAATTCGAAGCACTCATACGGAACGTGAAGTCATCTCTCGAAAAAATGGTCTCTCTCGGTAAGAACATTTCTCCAGATCTCGTGGCTATCGCAACGAATATCGACGATCCAGCCCGGCTGTCGGATCTGGTCGCTTCCAATCTCGATCTCAAAATCGATAAAGCGCAGGAGGTCCTCGAGCTGATGGATCCTGTGGCGCGACTGCGCCGCGTTCATGAATTGATGGCGAAAGAAATCGGAGTGCTCGAAATTCAGAACGACATCAACACTCAAGCTCGTGGCGAGATGGATAAAAGCCAGCGCGAGTTCTATCTTCGCCAGCAGATGAAAGCGATCCAACAGGAATTGGGTGAAGGAAACGAACTTCAGGAAGATATCGAGCAGTACCGAACCAAAATCAAAAAAGCCAAAATGCCGACCGAGGTGACCGAAGAAGCCGAGCGGCAGCTTGGACGGCTAGAGCGCATGCATCCGGATGCGGCGGAAACCGCCACACTGCGCAATTATCTCGACTGGATGGTTTCGCTGCCTTGGTCGAAATCGACGAAAGACAATCTCGATCTGAAAAAGGCCCAGAAGATCCTCGACGAAGATCATTACGGGCTCGAGAAAATCAAGGAGCGCATTGTCGAGCACCTCGCCGTACGCAAGCTGAAGAAAGACACGAAGGGCCCAATTCTCTGCTTTGTCGGCCCGCCTGGCGTCGGTAAAACCTCTCTCGGAAAATCCATCGCCCGAGCTTTGGGCCGCAAATTTGTTCGAATGAGTCTGGGCGGCGTTCACGACGAGGCGGAAATCCGCGGACATCGTCGCACATACGTTGGCGCGATGCCGGGGCGGATCATCCAAAGCATTCATCAGGCAAGCACCAACAATCCAGTCTTCATGATGGACGAGGTCGATAAAATCGGTGCGGATTTTCGCGGCGATCCTTCATCGGCATTACTCGAAGTTCTCGACCCGGAGCAAAATTTCGCCTTCAGAGATAACTATCTCGGCGTGCCGTTCGACCTTTCAAACGTGATGTTCATTACGACAGCCAACATGCTGGATCCAATTCAGCCGGCGTTTCGCGATCGGATGGAGATCATCTACCTCAGCGGCTACACGGAAGAGGAAAAAATCGAAATCGCCAAGCGACACCTGATTCCGAAACAAACCGCAGAGCATGGTCTAAAGAAAGATCAGATCCAATTTAGCGACGAAGGACTGCGGGCCATCATCAATCTGTACACGCAGGAAGCGGGGTTACGGAATTTGGAGCGCGAAATCGCTGCCGTGTGCCGCAAGGTTGCCAAACAGGTTGCGATCGGGGAGAAGAAGAACCGAAAAATTCATACCGACAATTTGGATCAATTCCTTGGACGTCCGAAGATTTTTCAGGAAGAGCTGCTGAAACGTGATCAAGTTGGAGTCGCAACAGGCCTGGCCTGGACACCTGTCGGTGGGGATGTGCTATTTGTCGAAGCGACCGCAATGAAAGGTCGCGGGACTCTCACGCTTACAGGGCAACTCGGTGATGTCATGAAGGAATCGGCGCAAGCGGCGCTCAGTTACGCCCGCTCGCATACGAAAGAGTTCGGAATCAGCGACGACTTCTTTTCGAAGCATGACATTCACGTGCACGTGCCCGAAGGGGCGATTCCCAAAGACGGGCCATCAGCGGGCGTCACGATGGCAACGGCCATCCTGTCGCTGCTGACCCAGAAAGCCGTCCATCGAAAAATCGCCATGACGGGCGAAATTACGTTGCGCGGCGAAGTGCTTCCCGTGGGCGGCATCAAAGAGAAAGTGCTGGCGGCGCGCCGCGCCAAAATCGACACAGTTATTCTGCCGTCATTGAACAAACGCGATCTCGAAGATATAAATGAGACGATCCGCAAGGAGATGAAATTCATCTTTGTCGATGACGTCAAGAGCGTCTTCAAAGCAGCCCTGCTCGAAAACAAGAAGCCTCTGAAAACCGCCGCGCGACGAAGCCCGCGCCGTCTGCCGAAGGGCGCTGAGGCCACGGTGTGAAGCTCGAGGATCTCGGTGAAGGCGGCTTCATCCGAAAAATCCGCGAACGATTCAAAGCGGCGGTGGTTGTTCCAATTGGTGACGACGCCGCCGTTTTTGATATTCCTTCCGGTCATTCTCTCGTGTTCTGCTCCGACCTGCTCGCCGAGAACAGTCATTTCATTCGTAATCTGCATCCGCCGGATTCGATTGGCTACAAATCCGTCGCGGTCAATGTCAGCGATGTGGGCGCAATGGGAGGCACGCCGCTTCATTTCCTGATCTCATTTGCTGCGCCGGGCGATCTCGATGTCGCCTGGGTTGATTCTTTTTTCGACGGTGTCGCGAAAGCATGCGCGGACTTCGACATTTCCCTCATTGGCGGCGACTCGTCCTCCTCCGACCGGATCTTCCTTGATGTTTCGATGATTGGCACTGTTCCCTCGGGCAAAGCAGTTCGCCGCTCCGGCGCAAAGTCAGGGGATTCAATCTATGTTACCGGACAACTCGGCGGTTCAGCTCTGGGCCTCGAATGCTTGAAATCCAGGGATCTGAAAAATCGGGCGGTTCGAAGGCATCTCTATCCCGAACCGCGTCACAAAGTTGGTGCGGCGCTTCGGGAGCGAGTGCACGCGATGATCGATATCAGCGACGGACTTTCCACGGATCTCACCCATATCGTGGAGGAATCGAAGGTCTCCGCTCGCATCTACAAAGATCGGCTTCCGGGATGGCCTGATGCCGCGTCCAATCACATCCTGCATGGAGGGGAAGAATATGAATTGATCGCCGTCTCTTCGCAGGATCTCGCAGAGGTGGTGATGAATGTGCCTCTAAGACGGATCGGAGAAATCATCGACTCCGGATTCGAAAACCAAGTCTTCCTCATCGATGGCCCTCAGGAATCCGTCTTGAGTCCTCTCGGCTGGCAACATTTCTGAAAACAGATTACCCTCTCCCTCTCTAGGAGAGGGTAGGGCTTTGCACAAAAAATCCTGGGCGGTCATAGACCGCCCCTACAGCTTGGGGTGCGCAACTGTAGGGGCGCTCTATGAGCGCCCACGATGTATTTTTTGTGCAAAGCCGAGAGGGTAGGGTGAGGGTCTCAAGATTTGACAGGCTTGCGACCCTCACCCGGCGCGTCAGACTTGCGTCTGTCGAGCCGCCGCGAGAGTCAGCGGATCTACGAAGGACGCGCGCCTGGAAATGGCGCAACATTAGTCATTGCGGGAGATGTGATGTTCTGGGGAGATCTGAATCAGAAGTTCCGCGCTTTCGATGCAGATACAGTAAAGATCCTCTGGGAAGCGACTCTCGGCGGACCGATTCAAAACAGCACGATCAGGTATCGCGTGAACGGGAAGCAATATGTTGCCGTGGTGACCGGCTTGGGATCGATCACCGCAAATCTCTTCACCCAAGCCGGAATCAGTCCACAACGCAACAAGGCGATTCACGCATTCGCGTTGCCGAATTAGCTATTTTGGCTGCGGCGGAGGGTACGCCTTATTGGCCAGGCTGACAGGATTCACATCGCCGCGATGGCACGTCCAGCAGGTGACCTTCTGCTCGCCGACCGGAAAAACGCCTGTGCCGGGAAATTGCGCATTGATCTGCCGCACCAGCATGATCATCTTCCGCGCAATATCTTTTCGTGGGTTAAGATCGTACTCCTGAGGCTTTCCACCGCCATGGCAGTAGTTGCAGTCCACGCTCAGCGCGTCACGGAACTCGCCCATCAGAGAATCTGCGCCGTGGACGTGTGTTTCCACGGGCAGCAACTTTAAGCTGGTTCCTGGAACCTGAGCCGGCGGTGGATTGCCTAACGAGTTACCACGATTGTAGAACTTCTTCGGCGCCATGATCTCCGGTTTTACGTTTCCGCGATGGCATGTCGAGCAATCGACTTCATGATAGCCATCAGGGAAAACCCCGGCGCTGCTTGGGAAGGTGGTGTCGATCAGCCGGACCATCGAGATCATCTTGCGCGCCATTTCTTTCTCGGGTTTCATGTCGGCCGCAAAATCGCCCTGCACGTGGCAATGCGTGCACTGCACACCAAGAGCCTCATTGAAGCCCTGCATCACGAACCGGATGTCGGTTTTCGGATCCAGCAGTTTCAGATTCTTCGGTGGTGGCAATGGAGCCCCTCCGCGCTGGCCGCCGCCGCCCCGTTCCTGAGCGAAGGTCGAAACGGGCAGCAGGAGAAACAGAATGATGATGAGTAGTTGCATCGGTCCCCCTTGTGTCCTTTTGTTTACTTCAAATTGAGCGCTTTGTCAGGATCGATCACGACCCGGACAATGTCGGTCTTTTCCGTCACTTCATATCCCGGCAGATGTGGAACACCGACGGGAATAATCATGATGTCACCGGCTACATACTTCTGGGCGGTGTAGCCTTTGATCTTGCCACTAACGCTCGGTCCACGAACGGTCTTTACGGACTCGCTCGCGGGATCGTCCTTCGTCGGGTTCTCTAGTTCGCCTCCAATCAAGAACGTTCCCGTACCGCGGATGACGTAATAGAGTTCGGTAATATCGTTGTGAGCCCATCCCCCTAGGTTCGTATTGGCCGGCCTCGGATCGAAATGCAGGAGATAGGCGCCAAGGTTGTAGCTTTTCGCGATATCGACTACGCGCGCGGGATGGTCTCCGTTTGTTTTCATCAGCGCTTCGAGATCGGCGTGCGGGATAAAGGTAAGCTTTCCCCCGGCGGCTTTGCTTTTGTCCGCCTGAAGTTGGCCCTTGTTCTGAGCTTCGGCCGAAGATAGGGTAATGGCGACGATCAATACGAGAACGACGAATGTCCAAGAACGAATTCTCATCTTCAATCTCCTTCGACAGGTGGGTATACCATGAACCGCCTTGGCCTTTGATGTCAAGCAAAGGGATTAGCCATTTTTAAGGGGCAGCGCCCGTTATCCAATGTCGCAGAACACACCTGATGTCAAGCCGCCAGCGGCCACAAGCCGGCGAAATCAGCGACAAGCCCGGGGCGCAGCTATCCCTTCCGTTTTGGAAGCGATGGCGGAAAATCCGCCGCCATCTCCGTTAAGGATGCTGGAAGAGTGCAAGGTTCTCTACGATAAGAGACTCGTCAAAGACTTTCGGGTAGTGCCAAAAGTTCTATGAAAACAAGGTGAAGGGTCTTTGCGCCCCATGGACGGTTTGGCGCATGCCATGGATGGCAGACTGCGGTCAAGCTGGTTACAGCTTGTGACAGGATACTTGCATTCGCGCATGGCCTGCTCTCGCCGGACGCAAAGCGGATGTTTTGAATGCAGGAATTCTGAAACTCTACTTGAGTTTGAGCGATGGCAGAAATGGCGATTCAGGCCGGGGCGAAACTGTCCGCTTGATAGGATCCACGATCAGATCCAGCCGTTCGAGAACGAGTTGCCCTATTAATGGTTCGCATCGAGGAGGGCCCACGAGGCAATCGGTATCCATTTGTCGATCCTTTAACGTAAGAGACAGGAGCCGGGCTCGGGGGAGTTCAATCTTCTGTTCATTCGCAAGCGTGACAATGATCCTACCGTCGCGTGGCAGCCCCAATATGTCGACAACATCTTCGGGAAGAAGCGTCATGACGGCTCCTGTATCTACAAGGCTATCAAGCTCGACGCGCCGGACACGCGAACTATCCATGTGTCCAGCTTCCGCCAGGATGCGATCAGTTTGGTTTTCCAGGATAATTGTGGCGCGAACTTCACCCATAACGTTCTCCCTTAGATGGCATTGTACTCCAGCAGATCGGACCGCACGGTGCCGTCGCATGGCGGTCCCAAGAACCTTTGCGCTCATCGTCAAAGCGCCAAGGTCACCTGCATCTTCAATCGATGTCAATGTCAATAAGCCCGTTAAGGTGACCGGAAAGGTCACCAAACTCGATCTGGTGAACCCGCACTCATGGATTTATGTGGACGTAACCGAACCCGACGGAAAGGTCACCAACTAGCGCTTCTAGCTCGGCGCCCCGAACGCTCTCTTTCGGCTTGGATGGAAAAAAGATACAGTCCCGTCGGGGCTCGAAGTCGTTGTGACCGGCTTTCAGGCCAAATCCGGCGGACCTGTGGCTAATGGGCGCTCCGTCATCCTGCCCGGCGGCAAAACACTGGAGAGCGGTGGCTCGAATCCTGAGAAATAACACAAGGCGCACACCCCAATTCACGAATTAGATTCGTGAATTGGGGCTTTGCACAAAAAATCCTGGGCGGTCATAGACCGCCCCTACAGCTTGGGGCGCGCAACTGTAGGGGCGCTCTATGAGCGCCCACGATGTATTTTTGTGCAAAGCCGTGAATTGGGATGTGCGCCCCCTTTTACAGCTTCATGGCCGCGCGTGTTCTCTGGACCAGAACATTATCCTTCTCGCCGCTGCCTTTCAAATAGAAAGAGCTTGCCGCCAGGAACTGAGCGCGCCACGCCGGACTCACCTTGAAATAATCTTCGAGGATCGCGCAACTATATTTGTAATCGTGAGCATCACGCCCTTTCAGGAAGACCAACCGTCGTGCTGCATTCATGAGATCCTGCGGCGAGCCGCCGTTGCTGAGATAGTGATGAATCTTCTTGGCCGCGCTCATGCGGTCTCGACCCACTTCGCTAAAGATTTCCTCTAGCGCGCCTCCAGATTCTTTGACGGCGAGCGGTTTTACATCCTCGATGCGGACGTCGGCGACTTTGCCTCTGACAGCATCGCGGAACAGGGTAATGAAGGCACAGTCC
The DNA here is from genome assembly GCA_003223875.1 of Acidobacteriota bacterium. Classification (GTDB taxonomy): domain Bacteria; phylum Acidobacteriota; class Terriglobia; order 20CM-2-55-15; family 20CM-2-55-15; genus 20CM-2-55-15. The sequence goes on from QHWY01000086.1 coordinate 94,766, forward strand.
TGAAGGAGCAAAAGCTTTCTTGTAACGTCATCGCCGCTGGCCTGAAACGCATAGCGCAGCGCATTGGCGGAACTCATCGAATGAACGTTAGGAACGTTGGGCTGCCTCATGACGATTTCGCTGGCAGCGACAAAAAGGGCATCCCATATCGAGTGCGGTGAAACACCATGGTTGATCAAGGCAACGGCTTTGTCGCACGCTTCCTCGCTGCTTCCCTGGCGAAGCACCGCCAGCATATCTCGAGTCGCACCATCATCAAGTTTTCCACTCATCCAGGCCGGACCCATGCTGGCAACCAGTTTCTGATTCCTCCGCCAGGGCCGGTCAGCAAGCTGATCACTCAAAGCCGGCGTGCTGTTCTTCACATCGTGATTCAAGCAGGCGTACGCCAGCGAGCGGAGAACCGCCTCGGCGTGCTGCCAACCGATGAACTGGAGCAGTCGCCAGCTATGGCCTACAAAAATCGCTTTATGACCGATGGAACGAAAATCGCGAGCCCCGAATCGATAAAAAAGTTCGTAAATCTCGTTGGCTCCCGCCGAGCGCACAAGCCCGGCGACGGCTGCGTCCGCGTTCTTTTCATCCCAATTCTCCATCGCAGTGATGAACGCCTCTTTTGCCTTGTGAGGAGGCGGAACGATGCTTTCATTGACCGGCGCCATTCTCCAGCCGCTGTCCTTTTGCTCCATCGCTTGCGATTTCTTGAATTCGTCGAGCGCCCAGAATATCGGCAGCCATCGATCGGTCTCCGGTGACGCAAGACTTTCCTGATGGGCCGCATTCACTACCATGACGGCGTGGAACTTGAAGCCGACATTCGGCCGAGGAGCGATATTCCGAACGCCGGCCAGGAACAGAGCGGCGACGACCTGCTGATACGTCGCTCCTTGATGAATGCGCTGAGCAACCTGCTCGAGCAGCTCCGCCTGCGGTGTGTCTTCGATAAGCCGGACCAACGGCTCGATTCCCGCACCGAGCCTAACTAATGCCGGAGTCACTTTCGCTTCCTGTGCCGATCCTGGCGGCACGTTTTTGAGGAACGCAAAACTTCCAGCACTGATCCCGGCGACTTTCAGAAACTGGCGGCGTGTCGTTTTGTCTTGCATAATGTCCTCCTGTGAATTTGGGACAGACACCGAATTGTTTGTGCTTCAGCAATTCGGTGTCTGTCCTCGAATTACCTTCCGAGCGGCGTCGTAATCGCGATCAGATCCGTACCGCCCGAACCTAACTTTGGTCTCTCCCACCTGACCGTCCCGCGCGGAATCCCGGAATTCGCGCCCATTCCAGAGAGCATTATCGTGAACGTGCGCTTTTCCTGCGGCCCTAGTTTCGGTATTTCGAATTCCGCCGCGTTGGTGTTCGTGATAGGGTCGCGATGAATGCCGGTGTAACCGCCACCGGTTGTTGCTTCCACGACAGTCGTTACTTCTTCAGGATCTCTTCCTCTGAGCAGTGGGAGCGTAACTGTGATGTACTCGGCCGTAAGACCTTTGCCTGGCCTTCCAGTGTTCGAAACAGTAATTGTGTATGTGACGCTGTTTTCACCAATGACTCCATTGCTGATCTCTGCGTTGATGGGAACTCGTAGTCCTTGTTCGACAGAGAAAAATTGCCAGAGTTCTTGTAACGTTGACTCGGACACCTGCTCGCGCGAGAAATTGCCCATTCGAAGATGACGGGAATTCGCGTGATCCGGCGCGGACGTGTGTTGGTACACCTCCGTTTTGAACCATTCGTAATCGCCGCCCAAACCGCCCGCAGTTCGACGCGGATTTGCAAAGATCGCCGCGTGACATTGTCCGCAGCCGGATTCGATGTACAGTTTTTGTCTCGGAGTGGCGAGCGGCGGAACCGGCGTGCGCCACATCGACCCTGGCTCGGCGGACTTTGGCAAACTCGCCAAGTAAGCTGCAACCTGCGCGATTTGCTGATCGTTTAAATTCTTGTCCGCCACAAAGGCAGGCATGGTTTTTCCCGCTCCCTGACGTACAACGCGCAGGAACTGAGCGGTGGTGAGTTGATGGCCGGCGAGAGGTTTAGCAAATCCCCCCTCGCCGCGCTCACCGTGACAAAGTTTGCAATCATTCTCGAGACCAAAATACCCTTGCCAAATTCGTTTCCCTTCCTGAATGTCCGATGCGCTGGGCGTTTGAGCTTGAGCAATAGCCAAGGGAAGCAAAACCAACACAATAAGAATGCGACGCATTCAAGCCTCCTGGGTTCGGCGACGCCATCATACATCTGGTATCATCGCAGCTCCAATACCGACTGAAGGAGAACAGAATGCTTCCTCCTGCCGAGTTTGCTCGCGATTTGCTGAAGGAGGCCCAGGACACGCACCCGTGGCTGCATCATCCGTTGTTCCACATGATCTGGAGCGGGAGCCTCTCGCGCGATCAGGTTCGCAACATCATCCGCCAGCAGGGCGCATTCTTCCTCGACACGCTGCGACACGCCGCATGGAAAATTGTCTCTGCCGGCGGCGTCAACCCAACTTGGGAAGACCTCCAGCGTCAGCGGTCGCTTATCCCACTCGTGGTTGAAGAAGGCGGTGAAGATACGATCGGAGGCACACAGACCGGTCACTCGATCCTGTTCGTGCGGCTGTGCCAGGCGCTGGGCTGGACACGAGATGAGGTCTTTAATACGGACTATCTACCGACGACGCTCATCGAAAAGAACGAATTGTTCGCGCTGCAGCGGGCAGGCACGATCGAGGCGCTCTGTGGCGGAAATATAGCGACGGAGTCGATCAATGCAACACATGTAGTTCGCATGGCCGAGGCGCTGGAAAAACACTACGGAATCCCCAAGTCTGCGCTCGACTTTTACTACGTTCATGCCCACGTAGAGGAGGACCACTCGGAGCGAGCCGTGCGCATCCTAACCGAACTCTGCGTCACCGAGGCCACGCAGAAGTCGGGGCTGCTCGCCATGCGACGAGCGATTACGGCGCGGCGGATCTGCGTCGACGGTCTGATGGAGGCATTTGTCACGAATGTGCAAAAGCAGCGCAGCTAACAGCTTTTTTTAATCGAACATTTCGGGAAAATAGAAAGTGAACACGCGGTTCAACGGTCCGTTGGCAACAAACAGTTCTTTATGGATCGGATCCAGAGCGACACCGGTATTCTGTGGCGCTCCTCCAACAATCTGCTGTACCGGAATTCTCCAGCGGGGCGCGACGTCGCCGTCTCTGCGATATTTGAACATTGAAATCTACACGTCTTTCTCAGTGCGAACCGGCGAAGTGCTGGCGTATAGCGTCCTTGATACGTTCGATGGATAAGCCCTTGTCATGCATATCCCTAGCCTCCAGCGCAATGTCTTCACAAATGTTGCAGCCAGAACCGTGTTCGTCCTTGAAGCAAAACAGATTACTTTCGTGTCCAAGAGCCGTCATACATCCGCAGAAGCAAGGCAGTTCAGCGAGAACCTCTGGCATATCCTTCGCAACCTGGTATGCCGCTTGCGCCTTCGGGTCCTTAGCAAAATAGCTCGGATCCATCGTGTGAATGAGCCTCTTCCCCGAGGCGGTCAACTGCTCGCCACCGCTGCCTATGAATACCCACGCTGTCAATGCCAGCACGCCTGCACAACCCAGAAGGATGATCCACATGCTTTGCTTCGTCATCTTCTTTCTCTTTTTGGGTTTCGTTTTGGATGTCATCAATTTTTGTCCTTTCTCCGCAGGAACAAGCCGAGATCGACCGACTTACCCATCTGGAAATAGCCGATTGGTGACGGATGAATGCCGTCGCCGCAATTGTAAGGCGGGTGGATGAGATCGGGGTTCGTGGGGCTCCGAACGATCTTATCGAAATCGAGGACGCCATCGAATCCGGCTTTCGTGCGGATCCACTCGTTGACCTGATTGCGGATCTTCGTTTTGGCGTCATTCCATCCGGTATTGTCTGGAGCGGGAGCTAGGTTGTGGCGCGGAATGATCGTGGCTCCAATCACTTTGAGGCCCTTCGCCTTCAGCCGAGTTGAGATTTCTCTCATTCCGGTCGTCAGCTCATCGGCGCCAACCTCCCGGCGAATGTCGTTCGTACCCATGAATAAGACAACATGACTGACGCCGGAATGCGAAAGAACGTCGCGCTCGAGACGTTCCAGACCCGGCGGGCTGTTGGCTTTCGGAACCACGTGCGCGCCCGTGACCGTGTTCCCGCCAATGCCCTCATTGACGATGGACCGTGAAACAGAGCTCGTCAGCCCCAGGCGCTGAGCAACGACATCTTCCCAACGGTCGTGAGCATCCAGCGTGGTGCACGTCCCGTCAGTGATCGAATCGCCGAACGCGACGATCGCGGTCGCGGGTGACGCCGAACGCACATCGATCGATTTGAGCCAGAACATCGCCGTTGTTTTGCCTGTGAAGGCCTTACCGTCTTCGGATGACGTTTGGTCTCCGGCATCGTTGGCGGTGAGATATGACGTGACCACGGCATTGCCATGCTGACTCGGCCCAACATTCGCCCCGCTGACGAACAGGCTCACCGCCAGATCCTGCTGCGCATCCACGTGCAAGGCGACGGCATCACTTCGGACTGAGCCTCCCGCGGGAATCATCACCGAATTTTTTCCATCGAACGTCACCGGCTTGTTCATTCCCGCCGCAACAGCCGATCCCTGAATCCGCGGCCCAACTCTGACGCTGCCGAATGTCACCGGCGCGGTCCCGAACGTGTTGTCCAGCCGGATTCGTATGCTGTCGCCCGGAATCGTCACCCGCGCAATCATCCGCACTGTCGCGTTGGTGATCTTGGCTTCGCCCAATCCCTGCTGCGAAGCTCCCCACGCTGTCACCCAACCCGGACTGGAATCTTGCGCGAACCCTTGAACCGCAAACAATATAATTGTAGTCGCTGCCAGCCGGAGCTTAGTCATCGCTACCTCCTTAGCGCCTGCGCTAAGTTTCATGATTGCGCCGATTTTATATCGAAAGTGTGCTCTGTGTTATTCCAATCCTGAGACGAATTCGCGATTGGGAGTGGGCTTTCCCCAATGAGGAATGGCGTATTCCTCATTGGGGTTTAGCTTCCCCTCATCTGGAATGGTCTATTCCTCATTTGGGGCGGGCTTTCCCCGATGAGGAATGACCCATTCCTCATCAGGGTTTGGCTTCCCCTCATCTGGAATCGTCTATTCCTCATTTGGGGCGGGCTTTCCCCAATGAGGAATGACCCATTCCTCATCAGGGTTTAGCTTCCCCTCATCTGGAATCGTCTATTCCTCATTTGGGGCGGGCTTTCCCCAATGAGGAATGACCCATCCCTCATCAGGGTTTAGCTTCCCCTCATCTGGAATCGTCTATTCCTCATTTGGGGCGGGCTTTCCCCAATGAGGAATGACCCATCCCTCATCAGGGTTTGGCTTCCCCTCATCTGGAATCGTCTATTCCTCATTTGGGGCGGGCTTTCCCCGATGAAGAATGACCCATTCCTCATCAGGGTTTAGCTTCCCCTCATCTGGAATGGTCTATTCCTCATTTGGGGCGGGCTTTCCCCAATGAGGAATGACCCATTCCTCATCAGGGTTTAGCTTCCCCTCATCTGGAATGGTCTATTCCTGATTCGGGACCGGCTTCCCCAATGACGAATAGCACATGCATCATTGGGGGTTTAGCTTCCCCCATCTGCAGACGCCGTCATCTCGTGCGGGGGCCGGTTCCTTCTGTAAGAAACCGTTGGCGATCCTATAGAAAGCCGCGTTTTCTTATAAGAAAACGCCGTCATCTTATTCAGAAGGCGGCTTTTTTCTTCGTACGAAGAGGCGACTTCTCATCGGATCCGCGAGTTCGTAATTCCGGGCAGTACGACCGCAACCTGGACCTTGCATACCAGCTTCGCCGTTCGCAAACTCGTGCATGCGAATGGAGTGAAACCTTCAGGCGAATCAATTGCCCGTCAAGGCCTTCACGTGCGCTACAACGCTTTCGGCAAGTCCGTCCAGCCGGTACCCGCCTTCCAGCACAGAAACCAGCCGGCGGCGGCTGAATTCATCGGCGAGTTTCATGACGATGCGAGTCATGGCGGCAAAGCCCTCAGGAGTGATGTCGAAATGGCCCAGCAGATCATCGCGCATGCTGTCGAATCCGGCGCTGATGAGAATGAAATCGGGTTTGAAGTTTCGAGCGGCGGGAACGAGCCGGGTTTCGAAAGCCTGCAGAAACTCTGCGTCTCCGGCCCCAACCGGCATCGGCACATTCAGGATCTTACCGGCTCCAGCTCCCTGCCCGGTTTGCGCTGGCGAACCGGTGCCGGGATACGCCCCGTAATGATGCGTGCTGAAATAGAAGACGGAGCCATCGTTATAGAAGGTGTCCTGGGTGCCGTTGCCGTGATGGTAATCCCAATCAACGATCAAAACGCGCCCAATGCCGCGCTTTTTTTGCAGATAGCGGGCTGCGATGGCGACGTTATTGAAGATGCAGAAGCCCATGCCCCGCTCCGGTGTGGCGTGATGGCCGGGAGGCCGCACGGCTGCGAAAGCATTACGGACCTTGCCGGTCATCACCGCATCCACAACGTTCAAGACTCCGCCGGCGGCGAATTCAGCGGTTTCGAGCGAGTCCGGAGAAGCCAGCGTATCGCCGGTGCTGAGTTCCTTCAGCCCTTGGAAACCCGACAACTCACTACGAACCAAGTCGATGTAGGAGGGTTTGTGCACCAACTCCAGTTCTGTTTGAGTAACACGGCGCGGCTCGATTCGGTAGAGTGTACTAAGCAGGCCTGCTTGCTCCAATCCATCGCGGATGGCCGTGAGACGCTCGGGCCGTTCGGGATGATCTGTGTTCCCTGACAAGTGCCGGAGATAGACGTCA
>QHWY01000086.1:101602-106967 GCA_003223875.1 Acidobacteriota bacterium
CCAAAGGAGTCCGGTCTGCAACTTCCCTGCCGGTTCTCGCTGAAAAGGCATCGACGCTCCCAAAGTGAGCAGTAGGATAAGCGCGAGAGCAGTGCAGAATACAATGTATTCCCCTCCTCGCAGAGGAGGGGAGGATGCGCCGGCAGCCAGCGGGCTGGCGGCGCGCCAGCTTCTATTAAGCTGTCGCGCCGCCCCTCCTCTGCGAGGAGGAGAATATGCATGAGCCATTATGCCTCCAAATGCCCCTTCCTTGACATGCTTGGAATCGCAGAATATCGTTACGGCCGAGAAAAGTTAAGCAGCATTCATACATCGGGAGAAAAGGAGATTCTACGGTGAATATCCGTTGGATTGCGCTTGCGCTGACGGCGGTACTCGTCACTTTATCGTTGACGGCGCCTGCATTCGGGCAGACACGGCAATCGCCTGCGGATCGCGGTTTTCTGGCGGGAAAGAAATATGACCTGAACGGACCGGCGCCTCGTCTGGCAAACGGCCATCCGGATTTAGGCGGCGTTTGGGACCGGCCGGGTGTTCAGGACATCACGAAATCTTTTACGGCTAAGGACGGAATGAAACAGGTAGGCCAGGCCGAGCTTCAATTCACCGAAGCCGGATTGAAGGCGTACAAATCATACGACCCGAAAAATGACTATGCGGGAGCATGCCTGCCGTATGGCTGGCCGCGCGCCATCCAGGGGCTTCATCCCCTGCAAATTGTGCAGAGCGACGATTTTGCCGCGTTCCTGTTTGAGCAGAACTCATGGTTCACGGCCGTGCCCATCGATGGAAGACCCCATCCGAAGGATGCAAAAGGTTTACCCACCTGGTTTGGTAACACGGTCGGCCGCTGGGAAGGAGATACGCTGGTGCTCGACACTATCGCTACCAACGGCTACACGATGCTGGACTATACCCATCCGCACAGTACCGAATTGCATCTCATCCAAAGGTTCACGCGCACCGATTTCGGACACATGAATTACGAAATGATTGCCGAAGACCCGAAGTATTACAAAACTCCGATCAAAAACACCCGGACCTTCGTTCTCCGGCCGAACTGGGAGACGATGGAATATTCTTGCGAGGAAACCAATCTCGATCAGATCAGGAACGGCACCATCAAGTGGACGCCGCCGAATATCGAGTAGTAGTATTCATTCAGATTCGAAGGAGGCTCTAATGATTCGAACAGGGCTAACGATTCTTTTTATCTGTACCGGACTGCTTCTCGCCTCTCCTGCTTTTTTTGCGCATCATTCCGCGTCTGCCGAGTTCGACGAGACCAAACCACTGGAGTTCACCGGAACTGTGCGATTAGTCGAATGGGTCAATCCGCATGGTTACGTTCAGGTCGATGTGAAGGACGAGACCGGAAAGATCGTAACTTACCGGATCGAAATCATGGCCCCCAACGGCCTCTATCGAGCCGGATGGACGAAAGATTCCGTTAAGCCTGGCGAGACCGTCAGTTTTAAAGGCCGCCGAGCCAAGAACCCGCAATCGATGAACGTTAGCGGCCGCCTGACTCTGAACGGCAAACCGCTGTTTACCAGTACAGAAGGCGACAGACGCGGTGGGCAAGCGACCGAAAATCCGTAAAGCGATTCCCTGTGCGGTAGGAATCCTCATCGCTGGCCTCGTGTGTTTTGCTTACGCCCGGAGTCAAACACCGCCGACAGCGCGCCCGCAAATGTCGGAAGAGGCATTCAAAGATATCCGCGTTCTCAAAGGCATTCCCGTGGACGAGTTCATGGACGTGATGGGAATGTTTTCCGCTTCGCTGGGATATTGCTGCACGGATTGCCATGTCAAGGAGGCCGTAGGCAACATCGCAGCGTTTGCAGTGCAGACTCCGAAGATACAGACTGCTCGGAGAATGATTGCGTTGGTTAACACGATCAACACCAGCTCTTTCGGAGGAGCCAAACGTGTGACCTGCTTTACCTGCCATCATGGCAGCGACATGCCCGACGTGGCACCGGATCTCTGCAGTACGGTGCTCCTCCCGAACCGGATCCTAACGCCCTGAACATCGCGACCTCGAGCGAATCCCCGCAACCTCTTTTCAACAAATACATCGAAGCAATCGGTGGAGCGCCGCGCCTGGCAAATTTCACCAGCTTTGTCGCTACTGGGACCTACACAGGTTATGAAACGGGCTCGGCGCCGGTGCCGCTGGAGATCTATGCGAACGCTCCGAATCAGCGCACGACCATCGTCAAGATGCCGGATGAAGATAGTGTCCGGGTCTACGACGGGACCAGCGGTTGGATTGCCGGGCCCGACCGCACAACCCCATTGACCACGTTGTCCGGACCGAATCTATTCGGCGCGAGGCTAGAAGCGATGATCTCCTTCCCAAGCAGGATCCAGCAAGAGTTCAACCGGTGGCGCTCCGCGAAGGCCGTCATCGAAGACAAGGAGTTCGCGGTCGCTCAGGGAACCAAAACAGGACAGCTTCCCGTCAATTTTTACTTCGATAAGTCGACGGGACTTTTGAAGCGCGTGATGCGCTGGAACCAGACGGCTGTGGGCCCTGTTCCCACGCAAACCGATTATGAGGACTATCGCGATGTGGCCGGCATCAAGGTGCCCTTTCGCACGATCGTAACGTGGACGGATGGCAAGTCCACTATCGAATTGAAAGAGGTCCGGCCGAATGTTCCCATCGAGGCGGCCAGGTTCTCTAGGCCAGCTCCAGCACGACCTCGCCGGTAAACTCCCCTCCTAAGTTAGGAGGGGTGCCCGAGCGCAAGCGAGGGCGGGGTGGTTCCTCAAGTTTCGTAACGCCAGCGGAGCCACTCCGCCTGCTCGGACTTCGTCCTCGCAGGCACCCCTCCTAACTTAGGAGGGGAGTTGCCGCACTCCAATTCATTCACATTTCATATTCTTGCTACGGCCGCGAGGCCGACTTGACGGGCGTCACCTTCATCGTTTTCATCTTCTCTCGGTAGTTGGGGTAGAGTGTCTCCGCTCCGCCTCTGGTGGCTTCGTAGGGCAATCCCTCTTGTTCGGCAAATTCCTTAAGCGCAGGGTTCTTCCCCGGCAGCTTATGCGGAATTCGGTTGGAGATGTTCTCATTCACAATCGTGCATGGGAAGTATTCCAACTCCGTATGCGGCTCGAACTTGTAACTCACGGATTGAATGAATGGCTCCTCGAGGTAGATCGGATCGTCAATGTACGTTGTAACGGTGAGGTAGTCGCCATGCCGCGAGAGCCATTCGGTGACCTTCGCCCGATCGCTCATCGACGGCCCATTGCGCCGGATGTAGGATTCCTTGAGATGTGTAGTCGTAATGACCAGATCGTTTCCTTCAAAACGCCCGGTGGAGAAACCCGACCACGTATGCGGAGCCCAATCCGGGGGATGCGGGCGGCCATCCATATAGATTGCGCGATCCAAGGACCTCACAAACGCGACGTGATATGCCACCAGCTCGCGGGAAACCGGATCGACTTCCTTGCTGATGCGCATGGCGCCTTGTGCCCGCCATTGATATGGAACCGGATGGGGTCTGCACTGAAGGTCTTCGAGGCTCCACTCGCCGGCATCGAATGTCTCGGCTCTCAACCGGCCTGCATCATTGAGGGGAATGCCCAGGTAATCTCCGAGCGCGGAACCCTGGCCTCGTTCCATTACACTCTGCCAATTCCGCACCGTCCACTCGCCGGCTAAATCCGTCGATTGTGTGAGTACCTGTTCCACTCCCGCTCCCGTGCCCGCTTGCAACCCTCGCTCGATCGCAGCTCCCTGCTGGGAAAATGCGGGGACACTCAGAAGCAGCGTGGCCGCCAGCAACGCGGGCATGACGACCTTGGCTCGGCGCAATTCATCCATATCACCCTCCAGGAGGTAGCAGTTTTGCTGGATCTAATTTAAGACTCTCGCGCGGCGGTTGTAAATAAATTGTGTCAGCGCAAGGCCGCGTACACCGCTTGCTCGAAAGCGAACAGTGTCTCCAACACGTGCGGATCGTTGGCTGGGATAATCTGCATCATCAGCACGGCCGTCACACGGCGCGCCAGATCAATCCAGAAAAATGTGTTGTGGACGCCGGCCCATGCCAGGCTACCTGCGGCACGCATGCCTTCGACATCTTGGGTATTGATCAGGAAGCTCAGGCCCCATCTTTTGATCTGGCCTGGAAAGAAGTCGATATCGAGCGCGAAAGCCGGATTAGCGCTGCGAAATACCGGCACTTCGAGATCCCCGATCGCGTTTCGAGACATCAGGGCAACAGTTTCCGGTTTCAACACTCTGGCGCCGTTCAGCGCGCCGCCGAAGAGCAGCATCCGGGTGAACGAGAGGTAGTCGGCTGCGGTGGAAAACAGTCCGCCGCCTCCCATCAAAAAATCGCCATCGTGCGGAAATTCGAGCGTGATCGGAACGGGCTTGCCGTCTGCCCCGCGCGCGTGGGTCCCAACAAGGCGTTGCGACAGCTTGTCGGGAAGGAAGAAACTCGTATCGTTCATCCCCAAAGGGTCGAAGATGTGCCCGCGCATGTAGGTTTCAAGATTTTGCCCACTCACCTCCTCCACGATTCGGCCGGCTAAATCAATCCCTATCCCGTATTCCCAGCGGGTACCTGGATCGAATAACAGCGGCACGCGCAAGGAATCGTTCTTACAAGTCATGATGCTGGGCAAAGAAGCGAATTCCACGTATCGGCCGAGGTCGGGATTGAAGATGTCATACGAATATCCGGATGTGTGAGTGAGCAGATGTCGCAGGGTAACGGGTCGTTTCGGTTCGCGCAGCCGCGGAACACCTCTGTCGTCGAAGCCATCCAAAACCTTCACCTCGCCGATGATCGGCAGGACTTCGCGCATCGGCTGATCGAGTCCGATCCGCCCCTGCTCTACCAACTGCATGGCGGCGGTCGCTGTGATCGCCTTGGTCATCGAAGCGATTCGGAAAACGGAATCGGCCGTCATCGCGGCGGGCCTATCGACCGCTCGCCTTCCGAAAGCGCCCTGGTAGAAGATGCCATCCTGATTGGCGGCAAGCGCCACAACACCAGGAATCAGACCGGCATCGATGGGTTTTCTGAGGACCGCATCAATCCCACTGGATCTCGCTCTCTCGGTTGCTCTTTGTTGGTTGGACATGCGGCACAACCTACCATAGCGGACGGCGCGGGAAAACCATTTCTTGACACGACTCCGTACTTATTTGTAAACAGATCCAGGTTTTAGGCGTGCTTTAATTAATGACCGGATTTATCCGGCTTGGAGGGATGTATGTGGAGAAACGCGGTTCGTGCATTTATTTTTTTGTGTCTGGCTTGGACAGCGATTTGGGCACAGTCCACGGCTCAGCTCAGCGGTACAGTTCGAGACCAAAGCGGCGCCGTGTTGC
>QHWY01000294.1 GCA_003223875.1 Acidobacteriota bacterium
CGTAGCCGCGATCGAGGTGGTAGACGCGATCAACGACTGTGATTCCCTCGGCAACGAGTGCCGCTACCACCAAAGATGCGCTAGCACGGAGATCGGAAGCAATGACGGTGGCGCCGCTCAGACGACTTTTTCCCGTTACAATCGCTCGCGCGCCGTCGACGCGAATGTTCGCGCCCATACGCATCAGTTCGCTCGCGTGCATGAACCGGTTTTCGAAAATGTTTTCGGTAATGACAGAAGTCCCAACAGCCTGGGTCATCAGGGCCATGTATTGCGCCTGCATGTCGGTCGCGAACCCTGGATATTCCTTGGTCACGACGTCTCGAGCGCGAAGGTCTTCGGTGCCGCGGACCGTCAGGCGGCCAGGACCTGTCTCAATCTTGACGCTGCTTTCACGAAGTTTTTCGATGACACTGGAAAGATGGAGCGGATTGCAATCGATCAACTCGAGTTCGCCATTGGTGATCGCTCCGGCAACGAGGAACGTGCCCGCTTCGATGCGGTCGGGGATAATGCGATGGGTGGTTCCTTTCAATTCCCTTACACCTTCGATGGTGATGATTGGAGTGCCCGCGCCTGCCACTTTCGCGCCCATCTTGTTTAACATTTCGGCCAGATCCACAACTTCGGGCTCACAAGCCGCATTCTGAAGGACCGTTCTGCCGTCAGCCAGCGCAGCCGCCATCATGAGGTTTTCGGTACCGGTCACGGTAATTTTATCGAAGAGAATTTCCGATCCTTTGAGACGGTCGGCGGCAGCCTCGACGTAGCCATGCTCGGTGCGCACAGTCGCCCCGAGTTTCTCGAATCCTTTGATGTGAAGGTTAATCGGGCGCGCTCCGATGGCGCAACCTCCCGGCAAGGACACTCGGGCGTGCCCCGTCCTGGCAAGAAGAGGCCCAAGTACGAGAACAGAAGCGCGCATCGTTTTGACAAGATCATACGGAGCTTCGTGGGACAGGATTTTTTCAGCCTGCAGTCGTGCAGAGTGGTCGGGTTCAAACTCGACGGTAGAGCCAATCTCACGCAGTAGGCGGCGCGTCGTAAAGATATCGTTCACGAGCGGGATGTTTTCCAGAACGACTTCACCCGCCGTCAGCAAAGATGCAGCCATTGCCGGCAATGCCGAGTTTTTGGCACCACTGATTCGCACTTGGCCTTCGAGGCGATTGCCTCCTTTAATTCTTAGTTTGTCCATAAGCGATCAAATACCAATTTACCTTTCGCGAAGGTTTTCATGACTCGGAAAGTGTGATCCATGAGCACAACATCGGCGTCCGCTCCAGCCTCCAGCACTCCTTTTTTTTCGAGACGAAGCGCGCGGGCCGGGTTCAGCGTTAAGCCGAGAAGCGCATCTTCGATGGACCACCCCGTCCACTCGACAAAATTGCGGAGCGCATTCTCCTGAGTCAAAGTGCTTCCCGCCAGCCTGCCTTCTGCATCACGGCAAACACCATTAATGACCTCGACTGTGTCCTGGCCCAGAACATACCGGCCGTCGGGCATGGCCGTCGCACTGATACCATCGCTCACAAGCAGAACCCGCTCTTTTCCTTTCGCGCGCGCAAAAAGACGAACGACGGCGGGGTCTACATGGATACCATCGGCGATGATTTCCGCAAAAATGCGATCATCGGCGAGTACCTCACCAACGATTCCCGGCTCCCGGTGCGAGAATGCGCGCATGGCATTGAAGGTATGAACCGCATAACAAATGCCGCGCTCGACCGCCGATTTCGCTTCTTCAAAGGTTGCATTGGAATGTCCCATTGCTAATTGAGCGCCATAGTCTTTGGCAAGCCGAACCAGTTCATTGGCGCCGGATAATTCGGGAGCCAGAGTCACCAGCCGCACGGACTTGTTCGCTCGACGAAGCCACTTCTCCAATAGAGCAGCATCGGGTGCGAGCACGTTTGCGCATTTGTGCGTTCCACGCTTGGTGGTACTAATAAACGGACCTTCGAGGTGAATTCCAATTAGCTGCGCTCCATCAAACGTTCTGTGTGTAAGTGCACCAAGTTTTTCGACAGCTGCCGTTAACACATCGGGAAGAGATGACACTGTTGTCGCCAGAAACGATGTTGTCCCGTGTCCGGGCAGAATACGGCTGATGGCATTCAAGCAGTCGTATGTTCCTTCCATTACGTCGACTCCCCCACAACCGTGAATGTGCGGCTCGATGAACCCGGGCACAACCAGCATTTGCGAAGCGTCAATGCGCTCGGCACCCGAAGGAAGCTGTATCGTAGCAGCAGGACCCCCATCCGCGATCGAACTTCCATCGATGATCAATCGTCCAGGGGCAAATCTATTTAGTGGCGTCAACAAAATGCCCGCGTCGATTACGGTCAAGGCGTTCCTATTCACGACCGGTTCCCAGGTGACTGATGACCCCCCTTAGATTGCCCTTTGCATCGTTAAGGCGTTTCTCGGCCTCTTCCCTGGTGCATCCGATCGCGCCCATGATGACAGCCACTTTCAAGTTCGATCCGGAGCTTTTGGTCAAGCGAGCAGCTTCATCCGGCTGCACACCCAAAATCTCTTGCAGGATATGCATTCCCCGCTCGCGGAGTTTATTGTTGGTCATGCAGACGTTGATCATCCAATTGCTGTAAGTCATGCCCAGCCGGATCATCGTTGCTGTGCTGATCATGTTCAGAACGAGCTTTTGCGCCGTTCCCGCTTTCATCCGCGTCGAGCCCGTAACCACCTCCGGTCCGACCAGAGTCAGTATTGTAAGATCGGCCGTTTTCGACATCGGACTATTTTCGACGCAAACCACTGCAACAGTCTTGGCACCTTTGCTTTTCGCAAATTCGAGGGAAGCAAGCGTGTACGGTGTGTTTCCACTGGCCGCAACACCGATCACAAGGTCGTCCTTCGTAAGCTTTTTGGGTTTTAAATCCGCGGCGGCGCTTTTGCGATCGTCTTCGGTTCCTTCAAGGGCGACTGTGAATGCTTTCGCGCCACCAGCGATTACGGCCTGCACCCATTCCGGCGGCGTGCTGAACGTCGATGGAATTTCGGCAGCATCGACTGCGGCCAGGCGTCCGCTAGTCCCCGCGCCGACATAGATGACCCGGCCCTCACTGCGAATGGATTCAGCCGCCATCTCGACCGTCTTCGCTATCTGAGGTATCGCCGCTGCCACAACATTGGCGACCAGCGCATCTTCGGCGTTGATGATTTTGAGGATGCGTTCGGTCGGAAGAAGATCGATGTCGACCGAGCGCGGATTACGTCTTTCTGTGATCATCGGGTTAGCTTGAAATGCGGCATGCATTAGTATTTTATTTCGAGGCCATGAAGGAAGTCGATGTGCTGATCCGGCGTGCCCGCGGCGTCGAAGATTATCAAACGATTGTCGAGCTCGAGAAACAGGTCTGGGGCTACACAGATTTTGCGGATCTCGCAGCAGTACCGATCCTGATGATCGCCAACCGATTCGGCGGCGCCGTGCTTGTCGCGGAAGATCCGTCACAGCGGCTGATCGGATTTTCGATGGCGAATCTGGGATGGACACCACAAAGAAAGTTGTTTTGGTGGTCGCACATGACGGCTGTGGTCCCGGAATATCAAAACCGAGGTGTGGGACTGCGATTAAAGCGTCGTCAGCGCGAAGAGGCGCTTGCTGCCGAGATTGATGAGATCCACTGGACGTTCGACCCGCTGCAAGCCCTCAACGCTCATTTCAATCTCCACAAGCTGGGAGTGATCGTCAGGCAATATGAAGAAAATGTTTATGGCTATTCCAGCAGCCGGCTACATCACGGTTTGCCGACGGACCGTTTTGTGGCGGAGTGGCGTCTGAGAACGGATCGGATGAAATCTCCTGAAAATAAGCAGGTCCTTTTGGAAATTCCCAAAGACTTTAACGAACTACGACGAAACGACCTTGCCGGCGCAAAAGCCTGGCAGGATCGCGTTCGCGACGCGTGCCAGCGCTACTTCGAGGACGGTTATGTGATAACCGATTTCGTTGAAGGCCATTACGTTTTGGAAAAGGAATAGCCACAAAGAAGCACAAGAGAACACAAAATTTGGTGCACTCTTGTGCCTCTTTGTGGGCTTTGCACAAAAAATACATCGTGGGCGCTCATAGAGCGCCCCTACAGTTGCGCACCCCAAGCTGTAGGGGCGGTCTATGACCGCCCAGGATTTTTTGTGCAAAGCCATCTTTGTGGCTAATCTCACTTCGACAGCCGCACTTCCGCGCCGTAGTAATCCAGGGTGACTTTGTATTCCGAGAAGAAGTCATATCCAGCGACGCCGCCCACTTCGGTGCCGATCATTTTCGAAATTTGTGTGAGATCGATCGCGACAACTTGAGGGAACGTTTCCGTGTTCTTGGCCGTCTTGAATGTGACGTTCGGAACTTTCAACACGATACCTTCAAAGCCTCCAACGCCCGCAATGCCTAAGTCGATCTTCGCTCCCGGCGTATTTGGATTAATGCCGAGCTGCGCGGCCATATTGTGTGAAAGGACGGTGGTGACGGCGCCGGTATCAACGATGAAATTCCCCTGTTTCCCGTTCACGTTCAATGGAACAAGCAATAGATTGCTGAAATACCACGCGGGCAAAATCTCGGCTGCCGCCGTTGCCGGCAGCCTTTTCCGCGAGAGTTCCAGTTGGCTGGCAGGGTAGTTAACGGTGATGATGAAGTCCGAGAGAGCAGCAGTTCCCAAGATCCCATCGGCGAGCTGCGAAACGAGCGGATCATTGAACGTACCGACCGGAATATTTTTGATTTTTACATCGCCAACAGCGATTTCCTTCACGCCATAAAGTTTGGTATCCACTTTTCCAGCGCCCCCGATGCCGTACACCACGGTCGATGTGATCGGCTGCAGTCCCATTTCATCAATGAGCTTTTCACTGATGACCGTCTGTGTGGCGCCGGTATCGACCGCAAAATTGTATGGACCGCGGCCATTGATGCTGACTTGTGTAAAGATCAGATTCAGCGTTTTTCGCACCCGGATGGGAGCGGGATTTTCAGGAGCAGTAACAACCGCGACGTCGGTTGTACCTAAAACCTTGAGCATCTCGAGGCCTGCCTTTGCTTCCAGGACTCGTTCCGGGTCATTTGGGTTCAGGGCTAGATATGCCTCGAGTTGTTTGCGCTGCTCGACATAATTTTTTTCAATCGCCGAAGCCTCGCTAGCATACAGGTGGTACAACGGTTCCTTCGGGTCCAGCTCGATGGCTCGCTTCATCTCTTCCACTGCCTGTTTGCCCTTCACTTTACCCATGGCGAGCTTGGCCAGCCCAAAATGCGCCCGGGCATTCTTTGCGTCCATGCGCAACGCTTCCTTGTAAAGTTCGGCGGCCCTATTGAAATTCCCTCGCCGGAATTCGATTTCGCCTCGCAGGGCAACGGTTTGGGCAGTTCGAGGCTGCTTATCGAGAACGGCCTCCGCCTGCTGGATTTCGTCCTTAAGGAGAAGATCCGCAACGGAAAGTGTTTGTGCGGTGTAACTAACGCTGTTGCGAAGCACCCACAATGACGCTAAACCCACGAGAATGACTCGTCCTGGACTCCTTGACATGCTGTTAGCGCTCCTATTACTATGAAACTTTTGGCCACTGGTTGCTTTGAGGGACTTAGTATGTCAACACGATTTTTAACAGCCGGCGAACTTGCCGCTTTAGACAAATGGTACGTGATCGATGCGACGGGTCAAGTACTTGGACGCGTCGCGACGAAAGTAGCAACCATTTTATCCGGGAAGCATCGGCCGCAGTATGCACCTTTTCTGGTCAGTGGTGACCATGTCATCATTATCAACGCCGAGAAGATAAAACTCACTGGCGAAAAGCTCGATAAAAAGGTGTATCGGTGGCACACTCGATACCCGGGCGGTTTGAGAGAAGTTGGCGCCCGTAAGCTTTTCGAAACAAAACCGGAGAAAATGGTCCGCGAGGCCGTTCTTGGTATGCTGCCGAAGAATAAGCTGCGTAAGCGTATGGTAAAGCGGTTGAAGATTTACCTGGCGCAACAGCATCCGCACACCGCGCAGCAACCGGAACGGATGGAGGTTAATTGAGTTCAGTTCAGCACCACGGCACGGGCCGCAGAAAAACGTCCACAGCCCGTGTGATCCTTCGGCCCGGTACGGGCAACTTTAAAATCAACGACAGAGCTTTAGAACAATATTTCTTCGATGAAACGCACCGGATGCTGGTCAAGCGGCCATTGGAAGCATCCGATACTCTGAACAAATTTGACGTTGTGGTCACCGTCAATGGCGGCGGCATGCATGGGCAGGCCGGCGCTGTACAACACGGCATTGCGCGCGCGCTTGTTGAATTCAGCACCGAATTGCGCGGCACATTGAAGAAAGAAGGATTCCTCAGGCGTGATCCGCGCATGAAGGAACGTAAGAAGTACGGACAACCGGGAGCGCGAAAACGCTTCCAGTTCTCGAAGCGGTAATGTTTGGTTATCGCCAGCCGGGATCGCCTCCCCACTGGCGATTTTGGTTACTAAGTCCCGTTCTGGATCTCGTCGACTCCACGGGACGGCCTCGTGGATTCGACACTGTCCTGAGCGGGACTTAAATAGTCTCAAATTTGAAAGGAAGGTTTATTTGGCGTCTATTACAATGAAGGAACTTTTGGAGGCTGGCGTCCACTTTGGACACCAGACGAAACGATGGAATCCGAAAATGAAGCAGTACATTTTCGGTGAGCGCAACGGAATCTACATTATCGATCTTCAGAAGACACTCCGCCTGTTCAAAGAAGCAACACAATTTGTTACCGAACTCGCAACCCAAGGAAAAACAATTCTCTTTGTGGGAACGAAGCGCCAGGCCCAGGATGCCATTGCCGAAGAGGCTCAGCGTTGCGGTATGTTTTTTGTCAATCAGCGCTGGCTGGGTGGCCTGCTGACGAATTTCACGACGATCCAGAAGTCGATCAAGAGATTAAAAGAGCTCGATGCCATGGCGACCGATGGCCGTTACGAACTGCTGCCGAAGAAAGAAGTGACCCGATTGGAACGGGAACGCAAGGCTCTGGAGAAGAACCTCGCAGGTATCAAACATATGACAGGCCTGCCGGATGCCATGTTCGTTATCGATTCGAAGAATGAAGAAATCGCCGTCGCTGAAGCACGGCGTCTTGGAATCCCCGTGATTGCGATCGTGGATACCAATTGCGACCCGGATGTCGTCGATTACGTCATCCCTGGCAATGATGACGCTTTACGCGCCATCCGATTGTTCGCTTCAAAAATCTCCGAGTCCGTGATCGAAGGGCAAGCGGTAAACAAGGACGCGCCAGCCGCGCCGCAAGCCCGGGCCGAGGCAAGTGAAACAGAAGGCGTCGTAACGCCTTTTGACCGGGCGAAGGCGGAACATACACACGTTGCCGGCGACGAAGTCGTCGAGACGCCAAACGAAGCCGCAATGATGTAAAAGACGAATAGCCACAAAAAGGCAAAGAGAAAATTCGGGGTCAGACCCAAATTTTCTTGCGTTACAGAAAATAGGGTCTGACCCCGAATTTTCTCTGCTTTTTTGTGGCTATTTTTCTGTCTAATTTAAGTTGTGAGGAAGGCTATGGAAATTAGCGCGAAACATGTAAAAGAACTCCGGGAAAAGACCAGCGCCGGAATGATGGATTGCAAGAATGCCCTCGTCGAGGCGAAAGGAGACATGGAACAGGCCATCGTCATTCTCCGTAAGAAGGGATTGGCGTCGGCCCAAAAGAAAGCATCGCGAGTCGCTGCCGAAGGCATAGTCGGACAGTACATTCACTCGGGCGGAAAACTTGGCGTTCTGGTAGAAGTGAATTGCGAGACCGACTTCGCCGCGCGCAGCGCAGAGTTTCAGACTTTGGTCAAGGACATTGCTATGCATATCGCCGCGCAAAATCCGTTATACGTGAGGCGTGAGGATGTCCCCGCGGAGGTCCTCGAAAAAGAAAAGGAAATTTACAAAGAACAAGCACGGGGTTCTGGAAAGCCAGAACCCATTATCGATAAAATCGCCGAGGGTAAGCTAGAGTCGTTTTATGAGATGGCTTGTCTCTACGATCAAAAGTTCGTCAAGGAACCGGCGATAACAGTGAAAGAGCTTATCCACAATCTCGTTGGCAAAATTGGCGAGAACATTCAGGTGCGCCGGTTCGCCAGATTCAAAACAGGAGAAGGCTTGGAAAAGCGCTCAACCGATTTGGCCGGAGATGTTGCCGCGGCACTTGGCGAGTGAGGCCGCGCGAAGCGCAAGCCCGACGCGAAGCGCAAGCGCGATAGCGCGCAGCCTCAAGAAAGGGCACAGCCGGAACAGCGCGAAGCGCAAGCCCGACGCGAAGCGCAAGCGCGATAGCGCGCAGCCTCAAGAAAGGGCGCAGCCGGAACAGAATGCCCGACGCTAATAAATCGATGGATACCAAATACAAGCGAGTCTTGTTGAAACTGAGTGGCGAAGCGCTGATGGGCGATAAAGGATTCGGGATCGATCCCGAGGTCGTCCGGCGCATCGCTGACGAGATCAAGGACGTCCACAAGCTTGGTGTGCAGATCGCCGTTGTCATCGGCGGCGGCAATATTTTTCGCGGACTCGCGGCGAGCGCGCAGGGGTTCGACCGCGTTTCGGCCGACCATATGGGCATGCTCGCAACCGTAATCAACGCGCTGGCGCTTCAGGATGCTCTGGAGAAAATGGACGTCTTCACCCGAGTTCAGTGCGCTATCGAAATGAGAGAAGTTGCAGAAATGTTCATTCGGCGGCGCGCCATACGGCACCTTGAGAAAGGCCGCGTTGTCATCTTTGCCGCGGGAACGGGCAATCCTTACTTTTCCACCGACACCACAGCGGCGCTTCGCGCAATGGAGATCAAAGCAGAAGTCATCCTCAAGGCAACAAAAGTCGATGGAATTTACGACGCCGATCCCGCGAAGGTGGCGGGCGCCAAAATGTATTCTGAGATTTCGTATATTGATTTCTTAACGCAGGGGCTGGCAGTTATGGACAGCACCGCGATTTCCCTTTCCAAGGACAATCAGGTGCCGATCATTGTTTTCAATATCCGGACCAAAGGCAACATCCGGCGCGTTATCCAAGGAGAAAAAGTCGGTTCATTGATTTACTAGGCCGTTATCAATTATCTATCGAGGTCTTCTATGGCAATCAAAGACGAGGTTGCACAAATTCGTAAGCGAATGGACAAGGCCATCGACGATATAAGAAAAGAACTGGCATCGATCCGAACCGGTCGGGCTTCGATCTCCATTCTGGACAACATTCAGGTCGACTATTACGGAACACCGACTCCGATCAATCAGGTTGCGCAACTGGGAACTCCGGAGCCGACGCTCGTCACTGTTCAACCGTACGATGTTTCGCTTGTCGGTCCGATTGAGAAAGCGATCCGGGCCTCAGACCTCGGCCTGAATCCCTCCAACGACGGCCGCCTGATCCGTATCCCCATTCCGCCGCTCACCGAAGAGCGCCGGAAACAACTCGCCAAGCACGTGCATAAAGTTCTCGAGGAGCATCGAACCGCCGTCCGCAATATCCGCCGGGACGGCAACGAGCATTTAAAAAAGATGCTCAAAGACAAACTGATTTCCGAAGACGACGAAAAACACGCGCTCCTTGAAACCCAAAAATTGACGGACGATTACATCCACAAATTGGAAGAAGTCGCGAAAAAGAAAGAGCAAGAAATCCTCACCGTCTAAAGGATCCGCAGTTGAACAAGCCCGCGCTCGCGTAGTCAGTGAACATTTGATGGCGGATCGAAATGAGGATCGAAGTGTCCAGGGCTGCTCTGAGATCGGAACGATTCGAGCGTCCATTCATCGTTCGCCTCACGATGTCCCATGACATATGTATTTCCGTCGTCGGCTCGGACGCGGAAG
>QHWY01000295.1 GCA_003223875.1 Acidobacteriota bacterium
CTCATCCTCGAAGGAATTCCTCCCTTCGAACTCGTTTACAACATGAAATTGCCGGGAATCTACTACGCCTTCAGTGTGATCCTCACGATATTTGGTCAGACGTCGTGGGGAATTCATGTCGGTTTGTTGTGTGTAAACGCCGCTACGGTTCTAATCCTATTCTTCCTCGCGAGACGCTTACTGCACGATTCGATGGCCGCCGCCGTGGCGGCGTCGGCATTCGGCGTCTTGACCCTGGATCGCTGGATCCTGGGTGTATTCGCCCATGCAACCCACTTCGTGGTGCTTGCAGCGATAGCGGGACTGCTCGTTTTGCTCCATGGACTCGAGAAGAATAAGAAGCTTCATTACGTTGTAGCCGGCGTGCTGCTTGGCACGTCCGTTCTCATGAAGCAGAACGGCATCTTCTTCCTGGCTCTTGGAATCGGGATAGCGCTCTGGAACGGAGCACGACGTGCGGGCGCGCTTCGCAGCGGTATGTTCCACGCTGTGCTGCTTGTCGCGGGAAGCGCGATCCCTTTTGTTCTTCTTCTTACCGTCTTCCTCGCACAGGGTGTGTTTGACAAATTTTGGTTCTGGACGATTCAGTACGGGACCCAGTATATATCTGAAACGCCTGTGTCGCTCGCCTGGACCTTGTTTGGGTCAACTCTGGCAGATGTCACTCAAGCCGATCGTGCGATTTGGATTCTTGCTGCTGTTGGCGTAGCGGCACTGTGGGCCGTTCCTTGGGCGGTCGAGACGCGCGTCTTGTTAATGGGGCTTCTCGCCGCTTCGTTGATGGCGATCTGCCCTGGTCTTTACTTCCGGCAACACTATTTCATTCTGCTCCTTCCCGTTGTCGGCCTGTTCGTGGGTGTGGCAGCGCTTTCACTAGCGCGGTTGGTAGGTTATTACGCGTCGAGTAGAGTCGCACGCCTTGTCAGCGTGTCGGTGTTCGTCGCAAGTGTAGGTATATACACCTACAACGAGTGGCGCTATCTCTTCTCGATGCCGACGAACGAATTAAGCCGAACGCGGTATGGAACGAACCCCTTCGTAGAAGCTCCGGAGATTGCGCGCTATATCCAAGCAAGGACGGCGGCGAACGATCGCATCGCTGTTTTGGGATCCGAACCAGAAATTTATTTCTATGCGAACCGGAAGTCTTCGACCGGTTACATCTATACGTATCCTTTGACAGAACAACAAAAATATTCTGCACGCATGCAGGACGAAATGATTGACGAGATCAGTTCCCACCATCCGAAGTATCTGGTGTTCGTCCGAGTCGTCGCGTCGTGGCTGCCACGGAGTTCGAACGAGAGAATTCTCCAATGGAGTGACAGATACATCAAGAAATGTTACGACCTGGTTGGGATCGCGGACATTCAACGGCCTGAGCCGACGAGATTCGCTTGGGATGCTGAGGCCGTGGGATACCAGCCACGCTCGACTGAAACGGTGTACACATTTAGAAGCAAGGGGGACGCAGCCTGTGTAGCCGCACCATAGGTGTCTTCGAGCACCACGGGACGCCGCCCATCCCGCGAGGATACTCAAAACAAGCGCGGCGTGGTAAGGTAACCGCTTACAAACGGGCCGCTGTCGCTAAACCGCCAAGCTTTGGTAAGATAGTTTTCGAGTCACAACAAATTTCACAACAGCCGAAAACAGCCACAGTTGTGAAGTTGGATAAGTGATTAATTTGATCTGGTGAGCGTAGCTCAGCTGGTAGAGCGCTGGATTGTGGCTCCAGTGGCCGTGGGTTCGATCCCCATCGCTCACCCTCAGCTCTGGCTACTTTTTCGGAGGACCCTGGAGCTGCATCGTATCCAGGGTCTTTTTTGTTTGATCCAATTCCTGCCGCACGGCGGGTAGTTTTTGCCGAGCATCCCCGAGACGAGCTACAGCTTGATCTTTAGCTGCCTGATCGACCACCGGAGCATTGATCTGGTTCGTCAAGTCGTTGATTTGAAGTTGTGTGGCTGCTTCCTCGTCCTGCAGGGACTGAACCTTCGCACGAAGTTTCTGCAGTTGGTCGTTATATTCTTTGACGGGATCGACTGGGGCTTTCGGGGGCTCTTCGGGCTTTTTCCCTTCTTCGGCCTTAGTTGCAGCCGGGGTAGGGGTGGGAACGCCTTCCGCCTTAATTATCTGAGCTGGCTTAAGTTGCGCCCGCCGTGCCCGTTCTCTTCGTGCAACGTCGGCCAGAGTTTGGGCATGTAGAGTCGCCGCAACCAAAAGAATAACGAGAAAAGCTCTCATGAGTCCCATTATACATTTCAAGTGCACGACCTGCGAACGCGAGATGGCCATCGCTCCTTCTCCGGCCGAGCGCGCTAGGTGTCCGCATTGCAATGCAGAGGTTGACGTGTTCATGAACGCCTCCCTTCTCGACGCGAATATCGTTACCACATGCGTATCGTGCGGTCATGACGCGCTCTATGTCCAGAAAGATTTCAACCGGCAACTCGGAATAGGGATTGTGGGAATCGGAATTGCTATCAGTATTTACTTCTTTGGGCGAAGTGAGCCATTTTTAGCTATGGCCGCATTGGGAGTGACGGCATTGGTTGATTTCTGCGCATATTTTCTTGTGGGCGAAGTTACTGTTTGTTATTCGTGTCACGCGATCCATCGCGGGTTCAAACGCAATCCTGAACACGAGCCCTTTGATTTGAAAAAACTCGAGCGCTATGGGGGACGGAGCCCGCGAACGAAACGGTAGCAGCGGTTGAAAAGGGATACGTCTTTGCGGTATCGTCGGTTTTGAAGATCCCAATGAAGGTGAATTCTACGAACTCGCAGACACTCGCCAGGGATGCCGTACCACCGATCACAATTCCTACTGACAAAACTCTCCTCGACATGCTGTATTACATGAAGCTGACGCGCGAACTCGAGTTCCGCATCGAGCGGAAACTCTATCGGCAGGGGAAAATCGTCGGCGGGGTATACGTGGGTCGCGGCCAGGAAGCAATCGCGGTGGGTAGCTGTATTGACCTGCGGGCGGACGACGTCGTTTGCCCATCGCACCGCGATATGGGAGCTTTCCTCATTCGGGGAATGCCGCTGCGCACCATCCTTGCCCAATATATGGCGCGCAAGACCGGTGCCACGCGCGGCAAAGAAGGAAACATGCACATGGGCGATCTGTCGAAAAACCTGATCGCCTTCGTCAGCATGCTTGGCGACAACGTTCCGGTCGCCGCAGGAATTGGCTTGTCTATGAAGATGCGTGGCCAAGATCGCGTTGTCCTTTGTTTCTTCGGCGATGGAGCCACCAGCCGCGGCGATTGGCACGAAGGCATCAACATGGCGTCGGTGTGGAAGGTACCGGTTGTATTCGTCTGCAATAACAATCAATACGCCTACTCCACGCCGTTGGAGCGTCAGATGGCCGTAGAAAATATTGCGGATCGCGCCGAAGCTTACGGACTGCCTGGTGAGATTGTCGACGGTAACGATATTCTCGCGGTTTCCGACTCGGCAACACGCGCGATTGAGCGCGCGCGTTCCGGCCACGGCCCCACGTTGATCGAATGCAAGACGTTCCGCATGACGGGTCATTCCGCTCACGATGACGCCGGATATGTGCCTCCGGAACTTTTCGAATACTGGGAAGAACGCGATCCGATCAACCGGTTCGAACGTTTCCTTACCGAACGCGGTCTAACAACGACATCCGCACTAGACCAACTTCAGACGAGGATCAATCATGAAATCGATGATGCGATCCAGCTTGCCGAAAAGGACCCGTTTCCTGATCCGGAAGACTGCCTGAAGGATGTGTATGACGAGGGTGAGTAGTCCAACAATGCGTGGCGCATTCCCCTCCTCGCAGAATTTATGGCGCTGACCACCTACGTCGAGGCAATTCGTCAAGGCATTTGGGAAGAGATGGAAAAGGACGAACGCGTGTTCGTTCTCGGCGAAGATGTCGGTATTTATGGTGGGGCGTTTAAAGTCACGGCCGGAATGCTCGAACGGTTTGGCGAGTGGCGGATCATCGACACGCCGATATCGGAATCCGGAATCGTGGGAGCCGCGATCGGTGCCGCGCTGATGGGAATGCGTCCCGTTGCCGAAATGCAGTTCGCCGATTTCATTTCCTGCGCTTTCGATCAGATCACGAACTTCGCGGCAAAATGTCGGTACCGTTGGGGGGCCGGCGTTCCGATCGTTGTCCGAGGACCGAGCGGAGGCGGCGTTCACGGCGGCCCGTTCCACTCGCAGAATCCCGAGATGTACTACGTGCACACACCCGGCCTCAAGGTCGTGTGTCCGGCGACGGCCTACGATGCCAAGGGCCTTATCAAAGCGGCAATCCGCGACCCGGATCCCGTCATTTATTTCGAACACAAATTTTTGTACCGGCGCGTGAAGGAAGAGCTCCCCTCCGATGACTTCGTCGTTCCGATCGGCAAGGCGGCCATTCGACGGACCGGTTCCGACATGACGGTCGTGACGTACGGAGCGATGGTCTATATCGCGCTGGAAGCGGCGAAGGAACTGGAAAAGGAAGGCATCGATCTGGAAATCCTCGATCTCCGTTCACTGCTGCCCTTCGATAAAGAAGCCGTTCTCGATTCGGTTCGCAAGACGAACAAGGTCATCCTCCTTCACGAGGACACTCGAATTGGAGGTTTTGCCGGCGAATTGGCTGCTATCATTTCCGAAGAGGCCTTTGAATACCTCGATGGACCGATTCGCCGCATCACTGCGCCCGATACTCCAGTGCCGTACAGCCCGCCCCTCGAGGAGTTCTTCCTGCCTAAAGCCTCCGATATCGTTCGCGTCGCACGCGAACTGTACGCTTACTAACCGGGAAGAAAGCAATGGCCGAAACTGAAGTCAAAATGCCCCAAATGGGGGAGAGCATCTTTGAGGGTACGGTCACGAAGTGGCTCAAGAAAAAGGGCGACAAAGTCCAGCGCGACGAGCCGCTCTTTGAGATTTCCACCGACAAAATAGATACCGAGATTCCCTCTCCGACCTCCGGCGTTCTTCAAGACATTCTGGTCAAGGAAGGACAGACCGTCCAGATCAACACCGTTGTCGCGATCATCGGCGATGGAGCTGGCAAACCGGCGGCCGAAACCAAAGGCGAAACCAAAGAACCATCTAAAGCCCCAGCGAAGGAGCCTTCGCCACCTGCCGGGCCGGCGACGGTTGCGGGCCCCACACCAACGGCAGGCGGAGAAAGGGAGGAGGCAGAGGAAGAAGAAGACGAGCACGAAGGCACCCGGTCATCTCCACTGGTCCGCCGAATCGCGAAAGAACACGGAATCGATCTTTCCGCGCTCACCGGAAAGGGCACCGGCATCAACGGCCGAATCACCAAGCGCGACATTCTGAGCTATATCGAGCAAGGCGGCTCCCCTCCTAAATTAGGAGGGGTGGCGCCAAAAGGCGCCGGGCTGGTTCCTAAAGAACGTGCCGCTCCCGCTGCTGCGCCAATGACGTTCACCGGCGATGTCGAACGCGTTCCCCTGACCGCCATGCGAAAGGCGATCGCCGAGCACATGGTCATGAGCCGCCGAACGTCGGCCCACGTGACGACGTTATTCGAAGTCGATTGTTCACGCATTCTCAAAGCAAAGGAAAAACAGCAGGCGGAATTCGAGCGCTCAGGAGTGAGGCTGACCGTGACTCCCTTCTTCGTCCAGGCCGCGGCAACGGCCCTGAAGCGCTTCCCGATCGTAAACTCCTCGCTCGATGGCGATACCATCGTCTATAAGCGCGCGATCAACATCGGCATTGCCGTCAATCTCGAGTGGGGCCTAATTGTTCCTGTCATCAAACATGGAGACGAAAAGAACCTCTTCGGACTCGCCAAAGCGATCAACGATCTTGGTGAGCGCGCTCGCAACAAAAAGCTCACGCCGGAAGACGTCAAAGACGGAACATTCACCATTACAAACCCGGGCCAGTACGGCGGCCTGATCGGCACCCCGATCATCAACCAACCTCAGGTGGCCATCATGGGCATGGGCGGAATCAAGAAACGCGCCGTCGTGATCGACGATGCCATTGCGATCCGCCCGATGATTATGTTGTCTTTATCATTCGATCACCGGGTGATCGACGGCGCCACCGCCGACCAATTCATGGCCGAG
>QHWY01000296.1:0-2794 GCA_003223875.1 Acidobacteriota bacterium
CTCCCTTAACGCAGCCAGCGTGCCATTCCCGCTCGGCCCATGCCTCTTCGTCGCTCCAACCGCTAAGTGTTGAAACTATTAGGTGAGGCAGTGCTACCGACCCGGCCGAACTCCGAGTGCTTGGTGTCAGATCGCGGGTTTTCCCATCGCTATTGATAGGCGCGGCTATCAGAAGTGATAGTGCTGCACAACAGCGGCCGAGCGAGCAGGCCCTTTCCCGTAATCAGGTGATTTTGGGAAACGCTGAATCTCGAAGGAGGATAATGCCTCCTGTTCCATAGTCATTTGTCTTGGCAAACGGTCGCGTTAGGATATCACCCCATATGAGTGACGTTACGAAGTTCATTTGGGCGTTAATCGTTGGATTGCTGATTCGCCTGTACACCGCTTTTGTCGCGCTGAATCTTTGGAACTGGTTTGCGGTTGAAGCGTTTCACGCATCGACTATTTCATTTTTTTTGATGTACGGGCTTTTGCTGCTAGTTGAACTGTTCTGGGAAACCGAAGAGCAAAAGGCCGGTTATCGATGGAAGAGTCTATTCACCGTTCTTGATTTCTGTGTTCCCGAAGAAAAACGACAAGCGGTCAACCAGGCAATCGAAGAGCAAAAGACCGCGATTTGGTTGGATGCGGGCATGCAGGCGTTCGGTAAGCTCATCGGTGATACGACTATCCTTGGGTTAGGCTTTGTTGTTCACATCTTGGCCTCTTAAATAGAATGGCCCCCTTTCGGCTGGTGTACGGACGCGCTTTCTCAACGTGAATAGCGATGTCGGAAGGTTTTGTGCCAGCCGCTACGCAACACTTTCGAGCGCCGACCGAGACACGTCGAGAATAGCTTGCCGTATATCCATGCGCGAGGTAGAAGAGGCGCATGAAGCGAACAAACCTCGCCTGGATTACTGCATCGGTACTAATTCTTCTGACTCTGGCGCTCGGCATCGCGGCAGCTCAAACCACGAAGATTGCGAAGACCAACGTCGAAATTAGGCAGGAAATCATCAAGCAATCCAGCTGTCCGTGTCCGTACAGCGCGGATGGCACTGGCCGAATGTGTGGATGGTGGAGCGCGTACGATAAGCCCGGTGGGGCGTCGCCGCTCTGTTTCCAGAAGGATGTCACAACCAAGATGGTAATCGATTACAGAAAGAGAACAAGGTAATAAGCTAAGCACAGCATCATTGGCTATAGCCACTCCCACCCATTCACTCAGATTTTGAGGACGAGATGTGACGGGTCGTTCAATCAAACCTGAAGAATTCGATGGGTGCAACTCTGAACGCTTTGGCGAGTCTGTTCAGGGTTTTGATGGTGAGATTCGCGGTGCCGGACTCGATCTCCTGGAAGTATCTATAGTTGAATCCGAAATCTTGCATCTGCTCCTGCGTCAGTTCCGCTCTCTGTCGCAAAATCTTGATCCGCTGCCCCACCAGACGCATTAGCCGCTCGTCGGTCATTCCACCGAAAGGCTAGACGGCACGAGTCTGTGACAACACGTTGTTATGGCAGCGTGCTTTTTTGTTGATGAAAACGCATCGTCCGGCTATGAAAGTAGGCGCACTTCAAAAAGAACGCGGCAAGAGCAGAACGAAGATGTAGCTATTGCGCTGGACACTGTTGCGCACTGGGTTTGCCAGCCGAGTGAGCCAATCATGGGACAACGTGAAAACGGCTCATTGTGTTGGCGGATGTGAAGAAAAAAGCGACCGAAGTCTTTCGGTCTTCAGCAAGAAAGGAGTTCTTGTGAAAGGTTATTTATCAAGACTTG
The DNA here is from genome assembly GCA_003223875.1 of Acidobacteriota bacterium. Classification (GTDB taxonomy): domain Bacteria; phylum Acidobacteriota; class Terriglobia; order 20CM-2-55-15; family 20CM-2-55-15; genus 20CM-2-55-15. The sequence goes on from QHWY01000296.1 coordinate 1,769, forward strand.
GATTTTTGGCGGGAGCGTGTGGCCTGCTCGTCGCAACGTTATCAATAGCTGCCCCGAAGGCGATAGAGGTCGTAGCTACGTTTGTACGCGACGTGGACCATCCTGCCCGGCATCCCTTTGGATTCACATGCAACAGCCTCGCGCTCAGTAACTTCACGCAGTGTTCAATCGCGACCGTTCCGGCAGGGCAAGTCTTCGTAATTCAAGGAGTGTCGGTGTTTACCTATCCTTATGGGACCGATGCCGGGCGCACCGCTTCAGACCTGTCTCCGCAGATCTCTTTGTCCGCAATCAGTGGCGGAAACACAACGAACATCATAGTACCCTTGACAGACCAGGGCCTCATCGCGCCCAAGGTCCCGTTACCCTACCCGTTTTCGCCAACCGGTCACGTCACAGCAGGCGTATTGACTACGATAATTTATGCGGACCCGAACACTGCCATATCATGTGACGTTTACCTACAAAATGCGACACAGCTTCAGCTAGGCTGCACTATCAGCGGGTATTGGGTATCTATTCCTTAACAGCACTTGGCGATGGTTGGTGGGTTTTCGTCCCCATGTCGCTCACGCTCCAACCGCTCATTGCAAAAAACCTACTATCGCGGTGGGTTCTCGTCTGTAACGGGAGTCATTGTGTATCGCTCGCGCCACTCCGGAGGGACAGCAGCGAGCATCGTCTGAATCGAAATTTGCATTGTGGTGTCGGGTGTCAGATCGCCCGTCCCTTTCAGCACTTGAATGCCAATGCCTGCTTTCTTGTAACTATCCGTATTGTCATCTAAACCGGTCTGTACGGCGCCGTACGCTTTCACTCGTAAGCGTTCACGCTCCGCTCTGTAGTCGAAGGATGCGGGTGCTACGGCTCGCATCTTTGACCGCAACCGGCTGACGTATTCGTGGCTAACGCCGTATTTCTCCGCAACTTCTGGGTTCCGAGCGCCAGTCAAAACTAGCGCGGCAATTTCACGACGTTGTTCACGGATGAGTTTCGTTGCCATCGCGTTAAGCTGACCTTTCGGCG
>QHWY01000296.1:2858-14372 GCA_003223875.1 Acidobacteriota bacterium
GACACGAAACGGACGCGGGCCATCACCGTTCTGCGCGTGATTGATGACTGTCTTGTACGAGAGACGCCATGTCTGGGCCAACTCTTGCCGGGTCAGCGAAACTGGTTCGCGGTCTTGAATGCTTGTGCTCATGTCTATAGTGTAACAAAGTACTTTGTAATAATGGGCAACGAAAAGCAAAGACTGGCAACGATAGACCGACCCCGAAGTGGCTCGCTTGGAAGCGCGGGTGGATCGAGCTGGCGGTGGTCTTCGTGTTGATGAGAACTTCATATTACAAGGTACTTTCTAAGGCTGTAAAATGGCCTTAGGAGGTACTTCTCCGGCTGGGACGGGGGTAACCTCGACTCTGTTGCCCGGCGTTGTTTTAGGGGGGACTGAAGTCCATCAGAATGAGCACCGTTCCCGTCCGTCATAGGGCGGCAACGTGGGGACGGCGCGGTATCGTCCGTGAATGCCAGTTTCTTCAATGAACTCCTCATCACGGATCAATGGCGGCTATGGCTTTTCTCGTAACGCTCCCGGTAACTAGGAGAGATACTCATCAAAAGATATTGAATGATCCGAAATGGGATCAGCAGGACCAAAAGAGTCGATCGTAATCCGTCTCTCATTTAGGGATGTCCTTTCGCCCTGAATCCTAATCCAATAGGGCGAGCAAGTCTTCAATTTCCCCAAAGCGATCTGTGACGCCTGCCGCCATTCGCTTCTTCTTGGTTTGTGTGGTTTAGGAAGTCGGCTCGATATGGGGGGAACGGAGAGGACAACTGAGTTCGTCGTGTAAACGGGGCAGCGAACTGGGCGAATTGTTCTCTTCGGCGTATCAACAAGCCCCCGCCAGAAAGAAGCTGGGACCTGATTTGTCCAAGCATCGGACTAAATACAACTCTCGGGCGGAGTAGTGCCATGAACCGAACGAGACACAATCGAGAACTCACCGAAGAGGAACGGTCCACTGTTATGGCCGACCTGAAACAAGCCGAACGCTTCCTCGAATTACTGGCTCAGGAAAAAGCAGCAACACCTCCGGGACCAGCGGCTCTGCGGGAGGCGCTTTCCCTAGCGGCTGTGGTTTCATATTGGCGACCATTTGCGAGCGGCAGACCTAGCGGCGGAAAGTGGCTCTCCAAAGACGTGATTAGTACGCCAGAACTACGACAATTCCACACGGAATTGGACGTACTCCGAAACAAAGTCTGGGCGCATACAACGGGAAAGTCGCATCAGCGCGCCAAAGGCAACAGGGAAATCTGGACTTCACTTGCGCGTGTTGTGATCCCAAAGTTTTGCGACCTCATCCATGAAGTGAAGTCGAGCGTTGCAGGGCACGACCACTAGAGCCGTGTCGGAATGTCGGAAGCCTTGTCGGAAGGCGGTCTCCGACACCTAACATTTTACTAACCAGTTGCTTACCCTGTTTGTCGGAATGTCGGAACCTCGCTCACCCAGTCTCCCTGTTTTGATGTGAAGAAGAGGTATATATATATATATATCCTCATTTCTTCCGACAAGGACACCCAACCTGCTCAACCAACACCGCTTAAGCGTCGGAAATGCCACTTCCGACACAATCGGCACTTTTGTCTTCGACAGCCTGAACAGCAACGATTTAAGTGTCGGAAGCGCAAACTTCCGACATCTTCCGACATCACCACTCAACTCTCCGAAACTGATTTGCTGTTGTCACTGTTGCGTCCCTCGTGAGTGTGTTGTTCTTGGTCAAGCCATCGAACGCTTGATTCCACTCATCGACTGAATCATCTCCACTCTTTGTGCTTCGCTGTAAATCCCGCTTAGACCAGCTATCTTCTGGACGTTTGTACTGTCGCAAGATTCGAGTTTGAATACGTGCAATCGGTGTGCGGCCTCGGTTGGGCTGTAATTCTTGCCGAGTTGCAATCTGGTAATTGAGGAAGGTGATTATCTCCTCGACTGTCTCGACATTGATAACCAATTCGCTCTTCACGAGTGCTTGGATCATCATCAAACGGTAACCGATGAAGTCAATGCGCCGTAGTATTGGATGGCTTTTCTTGGAAATGACGGTATAGTACCAGTCCCACCGCTCGGCAGCTTCAAGTGACGCGAATCTGATTCTAATTTTGCCGCCGTTCTCTTGTGCTTTCGGTTCGATAGTGTCAATCAAGTCGTGAATCCTCGAAACTAGTGCTTGTCGGCTTCCCTCACACGCGCTTGGAGGATTAGACATAATTTTCCTCCGCTTTCCTCCAACGATCATCGCTCTATTGCACAGTTCCCTGAAGCGAGGTGTTGTACAATTTGCAATCACTCCCATGTAGGCGCGCCGGACTTTTAGCGTCTCCTTCTTCAGTGGGTAATCAAAGTCATTCGCGTCCAGCAGTTGATGAATAGCAGACGTGCCGATGCTTCCAGACATCTCAGAGCGCTTTATGATTGGATCTAGCTCGTCAACATAGAAGGTTGTCGGTGGCGGATATTCGGGAACATACTTATCGTCCGTTCCTTTGACTTTCGTGAAGCGTAGCTTGAGCTGGGCCATCATGCCTTCGATAGAGCCAAATCCTTTGACAAGCCGTGGCGTCTCCGAATCGCTCCTGTCCATCTCGTGCAAAACTTGCAGCCACAGTGCTGTAGTCAGCCGTGCTCCTGTGGACTTTCGTCCGTCCGCACTCGGGCCGATATTGACTGTGAACAGTCGCGGCTGAATCCCCAAGTCGTTGTCCCATTCGACAAAAGATGAAAGCGCAACGCCTGTGATTGTCATGAAACTAGACCATAGGAATTCGGGCGGGCACTCTGTCGTCGGGCTGTACAGATCGACAAATTCCCGTGCGAGTCCCTTGATAATCTGCTCAGGAAATAGCGGCAGGTTAACTTCTGGCTCTTCAGTTGAACCAAGGTTGGCGAGTACTTGCTCTGTTTGTTTGTTGACGGTTGTGTCGGCGCTCATCGCACACCTCCGCCGTTCCGCCGATTCTGTCGGATCTGTCCGGTCAGGAACCGGAGAGAGGCAGCGAAATCTTTGGCGCTGACTTCGGCTCCCGATCCGTAATCGTCGATGAGATTGACGATTTGATTGTCCGGTTTAAAGCGGAAAATGGAATGACCGTCTTTAGAGGGGTAAGAACCTCTGAAGGGGATTTTTCTAGTGAGCAAAAAAGCAGCGATGTTTAAATCGGCTGTCTCGAAAAACGCGTCCGGCGTTGTAGTTTGCATGAGCATAATAGAAATACCTGTTCATAGTGAAGGTCTGCGCGGTATCAGCGCTCTGCCGCTTCCTTTCGGAAACGATCAGGGTCTTTTCCAGTTCGTTTATGTTTTTCATTGATTTAGTTTTCGTATGTTTGGTTTGTTGTGTTTTTTGGTACTGGAACGAGGCGGCACTCATCGGATGTGACTAATCGTGAGACTCGCATGCCTACCGTTTATCGGCTTGCTTTCGCAGCAATCTTTGTTACGTACAACGCTGCCGTGTCTACCGGGATGAAGAGTGGTTTCTTTGATTGGGGGGCTATCGACCGTTGTTCTTGATCGTCAAAAGATGGTACTGTCGCTGGTGTCTGTTGCATAACGGCGCCCTCCCAACGGCGCTGAAATTAGGTCCAGAATTTCAAAGCCCTGAGCACTGGTCATGCTTGGGGCTTTGTTGTCTCTAAGTCACACTCTCTTCGCGCAGAGCATGCCGGTAACGTTCGACGTCACTTCGACGGACGCGGTAATGCATTTTTTCATCCGAGCCGAGTTGAATGGCTGGGAGCTGCTGTGCGCGGATTAGGGCCAGTACGATGTTTCGGCTGAGACCGAGTTCACGAACAACGTCTCGGACCGGCAGAAACAGCCTGTCATTGCTCATTTTCTTTACCCTCTACTCCTAGTGTAGCACCTGGAATTTCGAGGATCGGACCGATAATTGCTGGTAATCGCACAGATTCGTCACTTCGGCTGTAATCCAACAAAACACAAATAGGCAGTGGTAGTGAACATGCCTCAGTGCGGTGCGTGGTTGCCGATCCAATCCTCACGCCTCAAGAGATAGCTGCCGAACTGCGCTGCTCGAAGGCCCAGGTCTACAAGCTGCTAAATGGGGAGGTGGAAGGTCTGACCGTGCTGCCGCATTTGGCGCTCGGTCGGAAGAAGGTCGTCCCGCGCTCTGCGCTCGAACAATGGAAGCAGAAGAACATCTGCGGTATGATTCCCGTCAATTCGGAAAAGAACGCCGTAGACGCGATGCATTCAACGAAAGGAGAAATGATGCATGCGTAAACGGTATCAACAGGGGTCAGTAACAAAGTCCAGCGATGGGCGGTATTGGGTCGCCAAATATCGCGTCGGCGGTCAACACAGAACAAAGTTGCTCGGGAAACTTCGGAAAATGTCCAAAACGGAAGCGCAAGAAAAATTCGCGGAGATCATTAAGCCACAGGTGGACGCTCCGGGTGAAACTACGGTGGAGCATTTTGTCGAGCACGTCTTTCTGCCGTTCTGTCGCAAACGGTGGAAGCCAATCACGAGCGTGTCAAGAACGGATAGCATCAAACGGCACATCGTCGGCGCGTTTGGTAAGCGGCTGCTGTCGTCACTTAAGCGCGATGAGCTACAGGAGTTCCTCGATGAGCGAAAACATCTAGCAAAGTCGATGGTCGATCATCTACGGTGGGACATCAAACAAATTCTCGACCTAGCTGTAGCGGAAGGAATCATTCCGCGCAATCCAGTGTACTCGGGAAGGATGTTGTTGTTCGTTCCTCGCGAATGTCCAAAGCCAAAGCGTCCGGTGATGACGCTCGAACAAGCCAAACTCGCCTTCTCTGCGCTTGATCTGCGAGAACGCCTCATTGTGAAATTGGGTGTACTCGCGGGAATGAGGGTTAGTGAGATTTTCGGTTTGCGTCGTGGCCGTGTTGCTGGCGATTCAGTGGAAGTTGTCGAACGTGTTTGCCGTTGGGATGTCGATAGTCCCAAAAGCGAGAAATCTGAGCGCATTGTTGCGTTATCGAGCAGTCTTCAGCAGGATTTGAAAGAATGGTTGGCGATCACTCCCGATACGGGACCGGATGGCTGGTTATTTCCTTCAGAAAATCTTGAGACGCCGCTCGGTGCCGACAACACGATGGCGAGATACATCCGCCCACCTCTGAAAACGGTCGGGCTTGAGTGGGTAGATTATCGTGTGATGCGACGGACGCACTCATCGCTGATGAATGCCACGGGTGTTAATCCGAAGCTGATAGCCGATCAGCAAGGGCACGGGGTAGACGTGAATCTGAACGTTTACACACAGTCGTCATTCGCTGATCGTCTGGAAGCTGTCGAGACGCTCGAAACGGCGTTTGTGAACTAATGCGGCAGAAATGCGGCAGAAGTTGTGAATCGATGAGTTATGTTATAGTAACGATTGCACCTGCGGGACTAACTCAGTGGTAGAGTGCAACCTTGCCAAGGTTGAAGTCGCGGGTTCGAATCCCGTGTCCCGCTCTTAATCCTCAACAAGTTACACGTCATGTTTCACAGTGTTACCGCAAAAAAATTCTAAGCATCCATGTTTGAACGCTTCACCGACCGAGCACGGCGCTGTATTTATTTCGCCCGCCAATCGGCGGCAGGGTACGGCAGCCAAACCATTGAGACAGAGCACTTCCTTCTCGCCGTTCTGCACGAAGACCCGAACGTGATCGGGCGCTTCCTCCCGCTTGTGCATCGCGACGCCCTGGCCGATGTAGCGCGGAATGTCTGCCGCAATAAAGCAGTAAAGATGATGATCCATTCAACGATGGAGACATGCGCTTGAAGAATTGAACAACGTGAACAATCCCACAGCGGCTTGGCCGTTGTCAAACAACTTGATGGACGATCTTTCCACAAATTCTTTCAATTTGATGACGTAACTTCACATTCGGGAACGATTCGAAACGAATACACATCGATCGCCGACAAAACCTAATTCTCACTATGTTTTGTACCATTGGTTACGTGATTGCCTGCTGGCTTTCTGAAAAGAACTTTCTCATCGCAATCTGCGGACGGAAGCTTTGCATTGAAAAGTTCGGGGTCTTCCTTTTGATCCGAAAATCTTCATACAAGGAAAGCACTAATGAGGCGAGGCTTTGCGTTTTGTGTTCTGACTTTTCTATTGGCGATCGAGAGCTTGCATGGGCAAAACCCGGTTCCGTCGCAACAAAGTTCGTCCATGCCTTCTCTCCAGGACGAACAAAATACTTATAAGTCATGGAATTGGACTTGGACGCCGGCTGTGGAGCCCGCAGCCGTTATTGAAACAATTCCAAACTTTAGTGTCATTGATCCCGACATCCACCACGACAGCGAAGGCGATGATCTTTGGACGTATTCGATGATGTACCGTCGCACCGGCCTGCCGTTCTATTTGAATCGGGCTACCGCCTGGGCCAGATACTTCAAAAACGATTACAGGACCTGTGTTGGAGACCCAGACCGGAACTTCTGCTACGACAAGAACAATCATGAGATGGATCACCTTTATGGGTGGGGTCTGGTCGCGTGGTACGAGAGCACCGGCGATACTGCGGCCTTAACGGAAGCGGAGAATATCGGAGCTCTTGTTGAAAATTACTGGAGTCACCGTTCGAACAACAACTGGCCGACTCCCGGGCAATACAAGATGGCGTACTACGGTGGTCGACAGGCGGGGAGGCACCTCATTCTCGCAAGTCACCTCGCGCGGGTCACAGGCAAACAACGATGGATCGACCTGCGCAACAGGCTACTCGATCTTTTCATGAACTCCCCGGACTGGGATTCGAGAGGGATGTATTTTATCGGAAATTCCGATACGGATACTGTCGTTGGCAATGGTGCGTATGCGGCCGGCGCGCGAATAACTACGCCCTTTCAGGTGGGAGTGATTGTTGAGGGGCTTTATCAGGGATATCTCGCTACCGGAAGAACTGATGTGAGGGATCGGTTGGTAGCTATGGCTAGATTTGTGGATCAGTACGGGCTTCACCCGACTTACCAATATTCGTCAAGCTGGTTCGGGTTTGTGAATGGAAAAACCTGGTACAGCTACGCTGCCGGAGGCGGAACTCCTACTTTCTGGGATCCGCATTATACAGGCGGCTTGATAAATCTACTGGTACTCGGCTATAAGTTCACCGGCGACATCAAGTTTTACAATTCTGCCAAAAATTTTTTCAACCGCGCCACGAAGAGCGTCTGGGGCAGTCCGACCCAGCGAAGTGCAGCGGACAATGTTGTCCAGCATTTTGTGGATACGAGATTCAACGCCACGGAGGGGAATTTCTATTTAGATTTCCTTAGAGGAGAGCTTCAGTATTCTTACCTGATTTTTGAAAACGGCGGGTTTCCGACAGTTGCGGGGTCCCTCCCGCCCCCAGATACAACGGCGCCTGTTGTAACCATCACAAGTCCCACCAACAACTCAAACGTATCCTCGACCATGACGATTGCGGTCGCGGCTTCGGATAATGCGGGGGTGATAGGAGTCCAGTTCAAACTCGATGGAAATAATCTTGGCTCAGAGGATACCTCCGCTCCTTATTCCGTATCATGGAACACGACCACGGCAACCAACGGCGCACATAGCCTGACGGCGGTGGCGCGAGATGCGGCGGGCAATCAAACCACGTCGGCCGCGGTATCGGTCACGGTTAATAATGCGGACACGACGCCGCCGACCGTTTCTATCACATCTCCGGCTGGCGGGACGACGGTTGCAGGCACCGTAACAGTGTCAGGTACGGCTTCCGACAGTGTGGGAGTCGTTGGAGTGCAGTTCAAACTCGACGGCACCAATCTAGGCAGCGAGGACGCATCCTCGCCGTATACGGTGTCCTGGAACACGGCGACGGCAAGCAACGGTGCACATAGCCTGACGGCGGTAGCGCGAGATGCGGCGGGCGATCAGACTACGTCGGCGGCCGTGATGGTCACGGTTAACAATGTGGCTGCGGACACGACGGCGCCAACGGTGTCGATCACGGCTCCCGCGGGAGGCGCGACGATTTCGGGCACCGTTAGCGTCACCGCGACAGCCTCCGACAACGTGGGGGTGGTCGGGGTACAGTTCAAGCTGGATGGCGCCAATCTAGGCAGCGAGGACGCATCCTCGCCGTATATGGTGTCCTGGAACACGGCCACGGCCAGCGACGGTGCACATAGTTTGACGGCCGTAGCACGAGATGCGGCGGGCAATCAAACCACGTCGGCCGGCGTTTCAGTAACAGTTAACAATCCGGATACGACAGCGCCGATCATTTCGCTCACAGCTCCGACAGAAGGGGCAACCGTTTTTGGCACGATTGTGGTTTCGGCCAATGCTTCCGATAACGCCGGAGTTGTCGGAGTCCGTTTCCAGGTGGATGGTTCGACTCTCGCGGGTGAAGATACTTCCTCGCCATATTCAATATCGTGGGATACGACGACCGCCACTAACGGAACGCATCTCCTTGGCGCGACCGCGCACGATGTGGCCGGTAACGAGACTTCCGTTGGAATCAATGTCAGGGTCAACAACTCTTCGACACCTCCGCCCAGCCCGCCACCAACTGCGACCTTCTCGATTCCGAATGGGGGAGGAGAATCGGGAGAATCGTGGATCACGACCGGGAACTCAGCTTCGCTGAGCGATGGTTACGCACGCATACAGCAGGATACGGGCGGCACTCCGCTGTCGGGTCTAGCGATCTTCGGATTCCGCTCCAATGGTGTGCTGCTCTCCGAAGCGGGGGTGCCGGCGATGCCGCCGGTTTCGGCGGGGCGAGTCTACGTCGAGGTCAACGGAGTAGCCAACACCGGTATTGCCTTCGCCAATCCGAACAATCAAGACGCGGTGATTTCCTTTTACTTTACGGATGCTGCGGGAATGGACTTCGGGCAGGGATCGTTCACCTTGAGTGGCAACGGTCACACAGCTGCGTTCATAAACCAATCCCCGTTCAACGGCAATAGGTCAATGTTGGGAACTTTTACTTTCACTTCGTCGCTTCCTGTCGCTGTCATTGCGGTGCGTGGTTTCACGAACGAACACGGCGAGTTCTTGATAACGACGTTACCCGTCGCGCCTCTCGGAGACAACACCGCCAGTGTTCTTGTGCTTCCCCATTTCGCCGATGGCGCGGGCTGGTCCACGCAAGTCGTTTTGACCAACCCGTCCGATGTTACTATCGGCGGAATAGCGCAGTTTTACGGTCCAGGAGTGTCGGGTCAAAATGCGCCGCTGCTCACACTGAACATCAATGGTTCGGCGGGAGTCGGCTTCGGTTATCAGATCCCACCTCGCTCGGCCGTTCGCCTGGTGACGGGCAATTCCAGCCCCTCACTGCAAGTCGGTACGGTACACATTATTCCTGCAGGCAGCACGGTTCCGACTCCGATTGCGATCTTCTCGTACAAAGCCAACGGCGTCACGGTCAGTGAGGCCGGCGTTTCGGCACAGGCCTTCGGTTCCGCCTTCCGTATGTATGCGGAAGTCACTGGGGGTCTGGGGCAGCCCGGCTCAATTGAGACAGCAGTGGCCCTCGCCAATCCGTCGCCGATACAAATAACCGTGACTTTGCAGTTGGTCAAAATGGATGGCTCGTCGCCAACGGCGCCGGTAACTGTGACGGTACCCGGCAACGGTCAGGTTGCGAAATTCATCTCGCAATTCTTTCCGGCTCTGATGCCGCCCTTTCAGGGATTGTTGAAAGTGACGGCCGGTACGCCGGTCGCACTCACAGTTCTTCGCGCACGCTACAATGAGCGCGGTGATTTTCTCCTCACCACCACTCCGCCCAGTGATGACACCGTGAATCAGCCTTCGACGCTACTCGTCCTTCCGCAAATTGTTAGCGGCGGAGGCTATACAACCCAGATCATCGTCTATGGAGAATCCAGCTCGGGCAAACTCTGGCTTATTTCACCGGGCCAATCCCCCATGTCCACCATCAATCAACAAGCTCCATAAGACTGTAGGCTGATGGACGCGCGCAGTCGAACCAGATCGACGCTCCACAGGCTGTCCTTCATATTGCCTAGAAACGTGAGCCAGGATGGGCCACTGCGATCGGGATCGGGCCGATAAGGCAGGGCAAGAATCCGACGAACCATATCAACACTTCCGCTCCGCTTGCAAATTCCCTTGACATATAAGCATCCAGGCCCAAACCTAACTACCTAGCGAAAAAGCAATCCCCCGCAATTTAAATGAGGACAAGGATGTTCCAGAAGATCACGGCATGTTCTACCAGGAGGGCTGGCGTATTCTTTGCCGCTGGTTTGAGTGCTCTCATCTTGGGTTGGCTCGGCCTTGTTACCCCACAGTGACACAGAAACCAGTCCGCAGAAAAACAGTGGGCGCTGTCCTGCCGCTGCCCAGCGCATCGTTGAACGCCATTTCGAATAAGGAAAAGCACCTACAGAGGTTACTACTCCAGACTAGCCAGGAATTTCACCTTACGCATCGAGAGCAGGAAGTCGTGAGGCTGCTGATAATGGGTCTTACCAACAAAGAGATAGCCGATCGTATGGGCATCAGTGCTAACACGGTGAAAGGTTTTGTACGCCTCATAATGCTGAAGATGGGCACATCCGGTCGCTCCGGGATCGTGGCCAAGGTCCTGTTACGGGCCCTCTCTTTACCAACCAAAAGTAATTAATCCAAACGAATCAGACCATTCAGGCTAGGAATTCAGGCTAGGAACTTGTGGGGCGGAATTCTGTACTAGACCATAAAGGCAATTGAAATTCATCGGTGATTAACACACGCTGAATTCACACGAGTGTTGACCCGGTGACGTCGGGTTGAGTGCGACTTTGGGGGTAACAGTTAGGTCGTCAGCAAAGAGGAAGGTGGCATGGGCAAGTATTGCCGTGTGTGCATTTACTCGCAAGATGGCTTAGGTCTCGGCCATCTGCGAAGAAACATCCTGATTGGTGGGGCGCTGCTTGGTGCAAGGAAGGACACCACCGTTCTGCTTTTCGCCGATTCGCCGGTTGCTCCCTTTTTCAATTTGCCGGACCGCATGGATCACGTCAAGCTTCCCTGCATTCGCAAAGTCAGTGCGGGCTGCTGGGAGGCGACGCGACTCCGTATGGATGAGCAAGAGCTGATTGGGATACGGGCAAAACTTTTGCGCAATGTGTTGGTTAATTTCCGGCCCGACCTGCTCCTTGTGGATCACATGCCCGGGGGCGCTCAAGGCGAGCTGCTACCAGCCGTGACAGCCCTCAAGCAAGCATGTCCGAACTGTTGCATCGTTCTCGGGCTGCGAGACATCCTGGACGCACCCGAGGTTACCCAGCGTGTCTGGGAATCCGACGGAGCCTACGAGGTTCTGCGTCGCTACTATGATCGGATTTTGATCTACGGGAACAAGGAGCTGTTTTCTACGTGCTCTACGTATCGCCTGCCCGAACCTCTCGAGGGGACCCACTATTGCGGTTACGTAGTAAAACAGGATCTCGTCACTCCGCTCAGGGATGTCCGCCAAACACTGCGGCTTCCCAAGGGTCGCTTTGTATTCGTTTCGGCGGGCGGGGGTGGCGACGGACAGT
>QHWY01000488.1 GCA_003223875.1 Acidobacteriota bacterium
TGGACGCGACAAGCGTAGCGCAGGCGCAGACGGGGTGGCGCGAAGCGCGAGCCCGATAGGGCGAAGCCTCAATAGAAGACCGGCGAAAGTAAATATTGCGCCGAACTGACCACTATTACGGCTTCGCGCTATCGCGCTCGCGCTTCGCGCCCGTCTGCGCGGGCAAAAGGTCGCTTCGCGGCTTCTTGATTGACCGCGCAGTCACCCCTCCTCTGCGAGGAGGGGAATGTTCCTCGCAACGAAAACTCCCGATTTTCAAACTGAGTCATTACCTGAGGGGCTCTGCGCTTTGCCAACAAAGAAAGAGCGA
>QHWY01000290.1 GCA_003223875.1 Acidobacteriota bacterium
GACCGGCAGGAGTTTTTCAATCAGGCCAACGCGAGGATGGTGCGCTGCATTGACTCGCACGCGAACTTCGTGATGATCAATACCGGTCGGCCCGCCGTCGAAGTGATCGAACATTTCACGAAGAATAACATCGCGCTCGGGCCGCCTATCCCGTCGTTCGATGACCACAGCCGGGTCTCGCTCGGTACCCCCGAGGACATGTTCGAGTTCTGGCGCGTTTGGGACCTTCTGCCCGGCGCCCACAACATGGCACACGAGTGAGCGGGCCCCACAATTTCAGCTCCGGCTGGTGGCCAACATCCACACGCCAATAACCGTGAAGCCGATTCCCGCAACAATCTTGAGTGTAGACGGCGATACCACGCGTGATAACCCGGCGCCGATCAGTACGGCTATCAGGCTACTGAGGGCGAGCGCCCCTGAGGATGCGATAAAGACCCCAAAACGACTGACACTCGGGTCTGTCGCAAAAAGCAATGTTGCGACTTGGGTCTTATCTCCCAATTCAGCGACAAAAACACTCAAGAACACAGTGAACAGGCTCTTCATGGTTCGGATGCTCATCTTAGTATGTGACCGGCTTTGCACAAAAAATCCTGGGCGGTCATAGACCGCCCCTACAGCTTGGCGTGCGCAACTGTAGGGGCGCTCTATGAGCGCCCACGATTATTTTTTGTGCCACACCAGTGACCATTTGCTCGGGTCCAACGCCATCAAAGGATGGGAGGGTAGAAAGCTAACAATCTGGCGGACGAATGTGTTCAGGACGTCCGGGGCTCGAGCCGTAGGGTCGAGCCCCTTGACTGTGAAACCTACTTAATCGTGATCTTCTCGACGTCCCATTGAGAGCAGGATCCCTTGTAAAGGACGTTGTCGGAATCGGCGTGCAGCGAGTGGATCAGGCAACCGGTTTGGCCTCGGCCCAGACTGGTCTGCGCCCAGCCGAGTAGTTTTCCGGTGTTCCTATCCAGCTGATAGATTTTGCCCGTCCCGTCGCCGCTGTAAACGTACTTCGATGTGACCTGAATCGTCCATGGCGCGCCGATGCCGGTGATGGTCTTCTTGAAGTTCAGGTCGGTGTCATACACCTGAATTCGGAAATTGCCTCGGTCGGCGACATACACGAGGCCCTGCTGTGCATCGACCGCGATACCGTGCACGGTGTTGAACTGGTTCGGGCCGTTCCCGCGTGTGCCCACCGACTTTATCCAGGTGCCATCCTTGCCGAGCTTGACGACGCGGGAGTTGTTATAGCCATCGGCCACGAAGATATTGTCCTGCGCGTCCCAGGCAAGGTCGGTTTGACGGTTGAATGTGCCTACGTTTCCAACCGGAAAGTGCTCAGTGTCCTTCTCACCGCGTTCGACGTATTTTTCTAGATAATCGATGGCTTCCGGCTTGCGGCCAAGGACCATCTTGACCATGCCGCTGGGATCGAACTTGACGATCATGTTCGAGCCTTCATCCACCATCCAGACATTGTCATACTTATCGACGCGGACAGCATGCGCGAAGGAAGCGGCGTAGTTGTCCGGCCCCCACAGCTTGACGAACTTCAGTTTTTCATCGAACTCGAAAAGCTCCGCAGCCGTCCCGCCACGCGAGCTGCCGCCGGTGCCTGTGCGCGAATAAACGAACAGGTGGCCCTTCGAGTTCTTGGAAACGCCTTCCGTTTCACCAATCGTATGGCCGGGGATGCTAAGCGGCAGTACTTCTTCCGTGATCTGTAACTTCGGGGTTGCTGCCTCGAGTTCAAGTTGTTGTTTCCGCCTCGCCTGGGCTTCTGGGCTGTTGGCCCCGCCTTGACCCTGGACCCACAGCGCCCCCGCGCCCATCGCGACGCAAAGGACGAGCAAAGAAAACAGCACTGAAGAACGTTTCATGTCGTGAACCTCCTCCCGGAAATTAACCTCTAACGGAATCTGGTACGATTCCGCAGTATTGCGATTTTGTCTTGCCGAATGGCGCTATGTTACACCCAACACGCCTCCGCTACGAATGTTCATGAATTCCCGGTGGTGACTCCGTTTCATCTGTAGCGGCGGTCTATGACCGCCGGCGATGTCTAAACTGCTGTACTGTCGGCGCTAGAAGCTGTGAATGAATTACAGTCGAGCGCCATTCCCCTCCTTGCATCACCGCAAGGGGTGGCTGCGTCGTCAATAAGATATTGCGAAGCCACCGGCGAAGCGCAAGCGCGATAGCGCGCAGCCTCAAGTAAAGCAGCCGCAGCCGGGGTGGTTTTCCTTTTGGTTTTCGATCGGAAAACCACCCCGGCCTCGCGATCAGCGGAAGCTTCGCGATATTTTGTTACTCGCTCGGCCACCCCTTTCTTGAGGCTACGCGCTATCGCGCTTGCGCTTCGCGGCGGTGATGCAAGGAGGGGAATATGCTCGATTCCAATTTGTTCACACCTCCATAGAGCGCCGCTACAGTTGAGAAACCCCGCAATTTTCAAACTGAGTCACTACCGAATTCCCTGCAATAATATTGGTAGGGGGGATCGGAGAGAGGTTGATTGCTGTTTCTGTAGAAGACCTCAAATTGGAGCTGAGCTATGGCAATCGAGCTAGACCACACTATTGTTCCGGCCAAAGACAAGACCGCTGCAGCCGAATTCTTCGCGGAAATATTTGGCCTTAAAGTCAATCATGGCCACTTTGCGGAAGTGCAAATCAACGAACACTTGACGTTTGACTTTGCCGACGAGCCGGAGTTATGGGGTGGTCCGGGCTTCGATCCCGGCACTGGCCAGAGCCATCATTACGCATTCCATGTCAGCGAGGCGGAATATGAAGCGATCTTCGCCCGCGTGGAAGCTAAAGGCATCGCTTACGGCAGCGGCCCTTTTAGCCATAAGGACAAACGCATCTATAGACGCCGCGGAGGCCGCGGATTCTATTTTGAAGATCCCAACGGTCATCTGTTGGAAGTCATGACCGTCCCCGAGACGCGAAGCTAATCCCGCTATCGCTGTGGCGGCGCGCCGCGTTGGATCGGTCCTCCGCCTCCCGGAGGCGCGCCTTGCGGCCCGCCTGCTCCCGCAGGACCACCAGCGCCACGCCCGCCACGTCCACCGAGACGTGGCTCCGGCAGCCGGTTGAAGTAGTACGTCCGATAACGAATCGACTTCCCTTCTGCGTCCAAGAACTCCGGTGACTGCTGAAAAATCAGCGGCGGCGGCATGCCCTTGACGACCGTCGCGTCGAAAATGTAGAGCCGGTTCTCGTGCAGATAAATACCGACATAGGTCCGCGATTGATCTGGATTGGTAAGCTGCAGCTCGTGTCCTGTAACAAGGTTGATGTAATGGAAGGCGTCAAATGTCACTTTCACGCCGGGCTTCTGCCGGTATTGGGTCGCGGCGTACTGGATGGATCCGAGGATATCGATCTGCCAGTACATCGGAGCTTGAAAGTCCTCGCTGTGGTGATTTGCCGTGTAGATGGCTTCCGACTCTGAGTAGTCGACGACACTCGCCGTATAGCGATTCGGCCCTTGTTGCCATCGGTAGACTGTTGCCGGGAACATCGAATCGTATTCGGACTTCCACTTGATCTTCTCGATTGCCGGCTGACCAGGGGCACTGACCGCAAACCGATCGTCCAGGTTCTCGTAACGGCCCCACTCCTGTGCGAAAAGCGGCCATGCGACGAGCACCACGCAAGCTGCGGCAACGATTCTCACGAGGGACATGACAACTCCTTACGCCCGCCGATCCGGCGAGCGGAGGAATAATGGCAGAAAACGGCCTTTCGGACAATCTGCTGCCGCATTTCCTGTCCTCCATGCGAGGAGCCGATCGCCTTTCAATTCCCTCTTCCGGCCAAAAGATCTTCTTGAGATTCGTAAGCTTCACGAGATGAGTGCCGATGTCCAAAACGGCCTGATTGGATCTCGGGGGATCTCAAGTTGTCATTTCGAGATCGTCATGCAACTTTATGTTTTTCAAAGTGCTTCGTGCACGCGCTTGAGATCGGCGATGAAGCGCTTCGTTTCCCTGTGCCGGATCTCGTTCATCTTTTTTCCGGTGGTTGACATCCGAACACTTGTTCGGTATAACGAAATGGATCTCGGTGTAGTCGATGCAATCGGCAATCCTTATTCAAGGCTTCGCGCTATCGCGCTCGCGCTCCGCGATTCAAGGCTTCGCGCTATCGCACTCGCGCTCCGCGATTCAAGGCTTCGCGCTACCGCGCTCGCGCTCCGCGCGCGCCCGATTAGAATCTGCACTTGGTGAACGGATTTCTGCGCCGTTTACCGACATCGAACGACGTGTCCTCGAAACCGTTCCTACTGGAATTGCTCCGCTGGATGCGCTGACGGGAGGATTGCCCCGCGGTGCCATTACGGAGCTTTTTGGCCCGCCATCTTCCGGACGCACATCCACAATGATTTCGATTCTTGCCGAAGCGACGGCGCGGGATGAAGTCTGCGCGCTTGTCGATGGCAATGATGCGTTTGATCCCAAATTTGCAGCCGCGGCAGGAATCGACTTGAATCGGCTGTTATGGGTCCGCTGCCGGAAACTCGAACACGTTTTAAAAACAACGGACCTGTTGCTTCAAGGCGGCGGTTTTGGACGGGTGGTGATGGATCTGACGGACCTGCCGCGGTCGCACGTTCGATCCATTCCATTGGCATCGTGGTTCCGCTTCCAACGCACGATCGAAAGGACGCCTACCGTCCTCGTCGTCATGAGTCCCGAAAGCATTGTCAAATCCGCCGCCGCTTTAGTGCTGCAAATGGAAATGCAGGGACTCATTGTTCGTTCCCGGAAATTCGGGGTCAGACGGGTGAATTCCCTATTTTGTACTTCAAAAATAGGGAATTCACCCGTCTGACCCCGAATTTATGTTCGCGTGCATCTACATTCCGAATGCGTCCAATGATGCGCAGACCGCACTGCTGGATTGTGCCGCCGCGTTTTCGCCGCGCGTGCAAACCGTACCGCCGGGCACGGTGGTCTTCGACGTTGAAGGATTGGAGCGGCTCTTCGGATCGTATTCGGAAATTGCATCCAAAGTTGCGGAAGCCGTATGCGCGCGTGGACTCGAAGCCCACGTAGCTCTTGCATCCAATATTGATGCGGCCGTTTGCGCGGCGCGCGGATTCGGTGGCATCACCGTCCTTAATCGCGGCACCGAGGCCAAGCGGCTTTGCGATCTTCCACTGGCCGTTCTCTCGCCTTCACCTGAAATTCTGGAAACCCTGGAGCGTTGGGGCGTACGTACATTGGGCGCGTTCGCGAAATTGCCGACAGTGGACGTTTCGGCACGGTTGGGACAAGAAGGCGTCGAACTGCATAAGCGCGCTCGGGGCGCGGGTTCGCGACCGCTTGTTTCGCACGTGGATCCCCTACGGTTCGTCGACGTGATTGAACTGGATTATGAAATTGTGACGATCGAGCCGTTGACGTTCATCTTGTCGCGAATGCTGGATGGTATTTGTGCGCGATTACGATCCCGGAATCTCGCGACGCATGAAGTGCGTCTTGCGTTGGGAACGTATGTCCGGGTTTTGAATCTGCCATTGCCGGTCCGGAATCCAAAAGTCCTGGCGAGATTGTTGATCCTGGATCTGGAAGCACATCCGCCGGGTGTTGGGATCCGCCGAGTTGAGATTGAAGCGGTTCCAGCGAAGCCTCGCGTTGTGCAGAACGGTCTGTTTGTGCCGATGTCCCCCGAACCGGAGAAGTTGGAATTGACGCTGGCGCGGGTGAAGGCTGTTGTGGGTGAAGAGAATGTCGGGGCGGCGGAGATCGAGGATACGCATCGTCCGGATGCATTCCGCGTGAAGAAGTTCGGGGTAGTAAATGAAAGCTCCCCTCCTAAGTTAGGAGGGGTGCCGAGCCGAAGGCGAGGCGGGGTGGTTCCCACGCGGAACCACCCCGTCTGCTCGGACTTTTTTGGAGGCTTCGCTCTGCGCCGGTTCCGGCCGCCGCTGGAAGCCACCGTCCAGCTCCGCAACAGCACACCCATCTGGATTGCGTTTCACGGCGTGCACGGACCGATTGGGACCGCGAGAGGACCTTGGCGCACGTCGGGCGATTGGTGGCGGCCCACGATGTGGGACCACGAAGAATGGGACATCGAAGTTCTCGACGCGCTCTACCGGATTTACTTCGACGTTCACATGGACCGCTGGTATGTCGAAGGAGTCTACGATTGAGTGCGACATACATCGAGCTCCATGCCGGCTCCGCATTCAGCTTTCTCGAGGGCGCTTCCCTGCCCGAAGAACTTGTTGGCGCATGCTCCGAATATTCGATGCCGGCGATTGCGCTCCTCGATCGCGACGGAGTTTACGGCGCGCCACGGCTCCACCTCGCTGCGAAGAAAGCCGGCATACAAGCGCACATCGGCGCTGAAGTCACTTCCACAACCGGTATCCGCTATCCGCTTCTCGCCGAAACCCGGGAAGGCTATCAAAATCTTTGCCGGCTCCTGACACGCATGAAACTGCGCGTGCCAAAAGGTAAAGGCGCGGTGACGGAAGACGAGATCGCGCAATATTCGTGCGGCCTGATCTGTTTGACCGGCGGCGATCACGGCCCGCTCACGGCCGCCATTCCCCAAAACGCCGGCAGCGGAACTCTCGATCGATTGATCCACATCTTTGGCCGCGACAACATCTATATCGAATTACAGCGCCATTACATTCGCGCACAAGAAGCGATCAATCAGCAGGCGATCGCTCTTGCCGAATCGTTTCAGCTTCCATTGCTGGCAACGAATGGCGCTCGTTACGCTTTGCCGGAACAGCGCGAGATCCTCGATGTGTTCACCTGCATTCGGAATCATCGGACGCTGGAAACTGCCGGCCGCCTCGTCGCGAAGAATTCCGATTGTTATTTGAAGACACCTGCACAAATGGCGCGACTTTTTCATGATGTGCCGGAAGCGATTGCGAATACCTCTGTGCTTTCGTCTCGTCTTCAATTCACGCTGAAAGATCTGGGTTACGAGTTTCCGAAGTATCCGGTTGGCGACCACGACACGATGGCATCATTCCTGCGCAAACGAACCGAGGAAGGCGCCCTCGAACGGTTCCATCCATACGACGAGAAATCGCGCCGCCAGATCGAACGCGAGCTTCGTCTCATCGAGAAACTGGGACTCGAAGGTTATTTCCTCATTGTCTGGGACATCATCAACTTCTGCCTCAAAAACAACATTCTTGTTCAGGGCCGCGGCTCCGCGGCCAACAGCGCAGTCTGTTATGCGCTGGGCATCACGGCCGTCGATCCGGTGAAAATGGAATTACTCTTCGAGCGATTCCTGTCCGAAGAGCGCGGCGAATGGCCCGACATCGATCTGGATCTTCCGAGCGGCGATCAGCGCGAGCGCGCGATTCAATACATCTATGACCGGTACGGCAAGCTAGGCGCCGCCATGACGGCGAATGTCATCACTTATCGCGGTCGATCGGCCGCGCGCGAAGCCGGAAAGGTGCTCGGCTTTGATATGGAAACATTGGAGCGCCTGACACGGCTTGTCGGACATTTCGAATACAAGGATGAATCGGACACTCTTGAAGCGCAATTCCGTATCGCCGGTTTCGATATGCGCCAGCCTCGGATCCGCAAATTTCTCGAGCTGTGTTTGCGTCTTCAGGATTTGCCACGACATCTCGGACAACATTCCGGCGGTATGGTGATTTGCCAGGGACAATTGGATTCGGTGGTTCCGCTGGAACCGGCGACAATGCCCGGCCGCACCGTCGTGCAATGGGACAAAGACGATTGCGCGGACATGGGAATTGTGAAGGTCGATCTGCTTGGTCTTGGAATGATGGCGGTGCTGGAAGATTCTCTGAAGCTGATTCGCGCTCATTATCGTGAAGAGGTCGATCTTGCGCATTTGCCGCAGAATGATCCGGCTTCATACGCCGCCATGCAAAAAGCAGACACGGTCGGAATGTTTCAAATCGAAAGCCGCGCGCAAATGTCGTGCCTGCCGCGAATGCGTCCCGAGCGCTTCTACGACATCGTCGTTCAGGTTGCCATCATCCGGCCCGGGCCGATTGTCGGCAACATGGTCCATCCGTATTTGAAGCGGAGGCAACGACGCGAGGCTGTCGCTTACCCGCATCCGGCGCTCGAGCCGGTCCTCAAACGGACACTGGGCGTACCGCTGTTTCAGGAACAGTTGCTGCGGATGGCGATGATCACCGCCGGATTCAGCGGCGGCGAAGCGGAAGAGTTGCGCCGCGCGTTCGGCTTCAAGCGATCCGAAAGACGAATGAAAGAAGTCGAAGTGAAGTTGCGGCAAGGAATGGATCAAAACGGCATCACCGGCGAAGTTCAGGATCAGATCATCCATTCGATCACATCATTTGCCTTGTACGGTTTCCCCGAATCCCATGCCGCCAGCTTCGCGCTTCTTGCATACGCCAGTGCGTTTTTGAAATGCCATTATTTACCGGCATTCACGGCCGCGATGCTGAACAATCAGCCAATGGGATTCTATAGCCCCGCCACACTCGTGAAGGATGCTCAGCGACACGGGCTAACGGTGAAGCCAATTGATATAACGAAATCCGACTGGTTGTGCACGCTAGAGGGTTTCGCCGTTCGTCTCGGTATGCGTTACGTCAAAGGCATGCGCGAATCCGTTGCTCCCATGATCGTGGAAGAGCGTGCGCGCCGACCATTCACATCCATTGATGATCTTGCGCGGCGTGTGCCCGAATTGCAAAAGCGTGAACTGATTCTATTGGCTGAAATCGGCGCGCTGAATTTCCTCAACTCGGAAGATCGTATTCACCGCCGCGATGCATTGTGGCAGGTCGAGCGCGCCTGCCGGCGCACAGGTCCACTGCTGGAAAGGATCGAAGAGCCGGACCGTGTTTCTCCGCTCGAGCAAATGACGGCTGAGGAGCGTCTCGTCGCCGACTTTCATGGAACCGGTATGACGGTCGGCCCACATCCTATGGCTTATTATCGAAACGAGATGAATACGAGAGGCGTCTTGAGGGCTGCCGATCTAGCAAGCATCCGCAACGGCACATGCGTTCGAGTTGCCGGAGCCGTCATTGCGCGGCAGCGTCCCGGCACCGCCAAAGGATTCGTCTTCCTCAGCCTCGAAGATGAAACCGGCATCGCGAACGCGATCATCACGCCCGACATCTTCGACCAAAATCGCTTCACCGTCGTGGGTGGCCGATTCCTTTTGATCGAAGGCCGTCTTCAAAATGTAGACAACGTGATTTCAGTGAAAGCGGATCGTGTGGAAGTCCTGCCGGTCAGTGAAGCCGCAGTGACCTCCCACGATTTTCATTAGTTGCGCAAATCCCCTCCTAAGTTAGGAGGGGTGCCCGAGCGACAGCGAGGGCGGGGTGGTTCCCTTTTGGAACCACCCCGTCTTCGCTCGCTCCGCTCGCGAAGCCACCCCTCCTAACTTAGGAGGGGAGTTGCCTCAATAGAAGTTCGGCCGAAACGTTTCTCCGGTCTGACCACCCCGTCTGCGCCTACGGCGCAGCCACCCCTCCTCTGCGAGGAGGGGCTTTGCACAAAAAATCCTGGGCGGTCATAGACAGTCATAGACCGCCCCTACAGCTTGGGGTGCGCAACTGTAGGGGCGCTCTATGAGCGCCCACGATGTATTTTTTGTGCAAAGCCGCGAGGAGGGGAATATGCTTTATCTCGCTTGACCCTTAAGCGCTGCCAGCTCCGCGTCGCTGCGCAAGGTCATGACGCCCATCTGGCTCGAGCGGTAGACCGGCACGATGACCTGCAATTTTCCATCGCGCTCGAGCATTGAGATGTGACGGATTTCCGTGCCGTGTACGGGCAGATCAAACATGGTCCACTTGCTGGCGCCGGGATCGAATTTAAAGAGCCGATCCGAGGTCCAGAGATTGCCCCACACATTGTGCTGACTGTCCACAACCGTGTGATAGGCCTGCATCGTGGGATCCGGCATTGGAATGATCGACACCTCACTCGTCTTGGTGTTGATGCGCGCGAGCGACGCGCCCCACGAATTGCCGACCCACAGGACATCCGCATTCTTATCGGTGCCCATGCGTCGCGGTCCCTGCGACCATGGAAGCGGCGTATTGAAGCTCAGCTCGTTGAAGTTTTCGTAAAATGCGCGATCCTCCGGCTTGATGCGTTCAATCTCGGCTTGCACTGGAGGCAATTTGACTTCGCTCACTTTACCCGTCTCGATGTCGGCGCGGCCGATCGTGTCCATCGCCATCTGCGCCCACCAGCCGTTACCGAGGCGATCGCCGGCGGTTCCGTAGGTCATACCGGTGCCTTTCGGGTTGTTGTAAGGGGTGAGGGACTTGAAGCCGGTAAACTCCTTCGTCACCGGATTGAATCGTATGGCTCCGTCGGGGGCTGAGGCCCAGATCATACCGTTGCCGTCGACGTCCATCGTCACAGCGCCGCCGACAGGAGACATAGAAGCAGGCGTCTCATAAACGGCGATCTTTTGCGACGCAGTGTCGAGGAAGCCCAAGCTGCGCCGCCCAGGATTGATGTCGAACCAGAAGTTCCCTTTCGCATCCCGGACGAGGCCGTGACTCGTGGCCGCTTCACCATTCTTAGCGTCCACTTTCAGGTAAGAAACCTCTCCTGTCTTACCATCGACTTTTCCGATCGAGACAAGACGATTGGGGTTGTTGACGGTGTAATAGAGGTTGCCGTCGAATCCCATGCCACCGTCATGTGGAAGCTCGCCGAGCTTTGACGTCTGGCCGAGTGTCCAATCGGTGCCGTCGTTGTCGTTGTACTTGGTGCCGATACCCGACTCCGGATTGAGCGGAAGGTCATAGAGCTTCCATACCACACGCGCCGCTTCGCCCGTCGGCCGCGGACGCGGGCTGAACTTCATCGAAGTCTCGCCCGGACCGCGCGCGCGAGAGAGATAGGCCGCCAGTTGCTTCTGGTTATGTTCGATGATCTGGTTGACTCTGGCACCGGGGCCAGGATAAACGCCCGTGCCGGGTACAACCTTCATCAGGTTGAGGATCTTGTTCCAGCCGGCCTCGTCGAAGCGGAACTGCAATATATATCCCGGAGGATGGCAGGACGTGCAATTGTTCACGAAGATTCGCTTGATCCGTGCGTCCTCAGGTGTCGCTTCCGGCAATGACGCGGCCAGCATTTCACTCGGCATCTGCCGGATCCGCTTTTCGGGGTCGGTGATCTCGCCCAGCACAAAGTCCTGGTGACGCGCGATGGTGAGGTCCACGGAGCTCTTCGCAGTCTCGAATCCGAGCGCCTGCGCCCAGATGCGATATTTGCCAGCGGGCATCGGGGGGAAATAGTAGCTCCCGGTCTGGTCGGTATAGACGCTAGTCGTGATGGTGGAGCCCTCCATCTTGGCCGAGACGGTGACGCCGTCCAGCTTTTGGCCCGACCGCGACGAGATGGCGCCCGTCAACAATTGATCGGCAGCCTGAGCAGCCGTCACCATAAGCACGACGGCCACGGCAGCCAGCAGCACATTGCGTAGGTTTGTCATAGAGCTCTCCTTATTTGTTTGCTGGAACGGTCTTCAGATACGCCACAACGGCATCAATCTCGGCCGGCTGAAGAAAATACTTGAAGGACGGCATGCGTGGAGTCCCGTTAAGAATGTACTCGCGCACCACGCTTTCGTCGCCGCCGCCGGCACCCTTCGTCAACAGAGGACCATAAGTCCTCGCATTGCGCGCGGGCGGCAGATGGCACACGCCACAAGCTTGGGCGACAATTTGCCGGCCAAGCCGCTGCTGGTCCGTGAGACCATCGCCCGCTTGTTGGGCGAAAGAATATTGGGCGTATCCGGCCAATAGCAACAGGATCACCGAAACACTGCGCTTCATCGGCTTTCCTCCAAAGCGGTATTTTGGGATAACTGTACGCCTTGAAACTTACGAAGTGAAGAATTTTTGAGGGGCTCTACGCTTTGCCAACAAAGAAAGAGCGACCCACAAAAGGCACAAGAAAAACTCTTTTTGTGCTTTTTGTCGGCTTCGGTTTGTTCGGCTTTGCACAAAAAATACATCGCGGGCGCTCATAGAGCGCCCCTACAGTTGCGCACCCCAAGCTGTAGGGGCGGTCTATGACCGCCCAGGATTTTTTGTGCAAAGCCGGTTTGTGCCTT
>QHWY01000291.1 GCA_003223875.1 Acidobacteriota bacterium
ACCGTTGATGGGAACGGCGGTCTTGACGTTCGGCACCATCAGCGTCGACCATGCAGCGGGTGCTGTGCCGCCGGCGCCTACGGCTCCATAACGCAGTTCGTAAGATTTGGCTTTACGAACCGGCGTAACGGAAGCCAGCAGTTGACCGGTCGACCCTTGGTCGATGTTCAGGATCGTGGGCTGGTCCAGCGGCTGCGCTGGAGTGCGCGTGCTGGATCGCGGCTGGAAGCCACTGGACAGGAATATGTTCAAATCATCCTTGCAGTGGAGCTCCACATACGTCGCAAATATCTTGATCGTACGGATTACCACCTCGCCTAGTTTGTTACGCAGCGCGATGGCTTTCTTGCCGCCATCCTTCGCATCCGCGATGGAAACGGCGTAGGAGTCCAGATCCGCCTTGAAGACATTGAGATCGACCGGCAAATTCGTGAAATTCGAATTACCGGTCAAACCCTTCAACAAAGCCTGACCCTGAGACAATACCTGCTCCGGCAGCGACTTCGTGAAATTGATCGCTGCCTTGATGAGTTTGGGTATCTTTGCCATGGTTGTTCACCTCCTTTCTTTTTTAAGCGTCGGGCCCACCGTTTATTGATGGCTGCACCCTATCGGGTTTGCATTCGCAGCCGCTCATGCCGGATCGCTTCGGTACGCCGCTGACGCGGCCTCTTTACTCCGGCCGGTACCCCCACGCTCTTTCGAAATCGAGTTCGAATCTCGGCTCCGCGGTGCGCCGATTTCGCGCCTCTACTATGTAAAACTCCAAAACCTCGACATACTTGCACTTTGAAAAATCGGATGCGTGTGCGTGGGACAGAGGTAATGGCGAGTAACCCAACGAGTTACGAGCCGAAAAATATTTTCTTAAAAAACTTTGTGCGGTAAATTTGCCTACGCTATCAGCGTACCAGTTTGTCGAAACTCAAACGTCGGTTCGATGGGGAGACTACGCATGCCCAAGCGACCTCAATTCGGCTTTAAGGGAGGCAGCGCCTCGGCGGAAAAGCGCCTGATGCACAAACAGATGCTTGATGATTGGGATGCTATTCGGGCAGCCCTGCCCGAGGTCGATGCCCAATTCATCAAGGACACGCGGGAAAAGCTACGGTGTTCGAGAGCGCTCTTTGCACGCCGATTATGCATGAATGAACGTACACTCGAAAAATGGGAGCAGGGGCGCGCGAAGCCGAACTCCCAAGCTGCCGCTCTGCTATTACTTGTCCGCCACTTCCCGGATACCCTGGAACGTCTGCGAAGAATTGCGACCGCAGAATCTTCTTAAAAATGAACGGGATGGATTTCGATCTCCTGGGAGAAGCTCGCAAACCATCGCGTGCATTTGCGATCTCCTGGGAGAAGCTCGCAAACCATCGCGTGCATTTGCGATCTCCTGGGAGAAGCTCGCAAACGATCGCGTGCATTTGCGATCTCCTGGGAGAAGCTCGCAAACGATCGCGTGCATTTGCGATCTCCTGAGAAAAGCTCGCAAACGATCGCGTGCATTTGCGATCTCCTGGGAGGAGGTCGCAAACCATCGGGTCCATTTGTGATCTGTGAATGAATTGATGATGCGCAACTCCCCTCCTAAGTTAGGAGGGGTTTTCCCTCCTAAGTTAGGAGGGGTGCCCGAGCGACAGCGAGGGCGGGGTGGTTCCCTCAAGCGGCAGTTATAGCAGGGGAACCACCCCGCCTGCTCGGACTTTTGTCCTCGCAGGCTCCCCTCCTAACTTAGGAGGGGAGTTGCCTGATTCCAATTCGTTCAGCGGTCTATGACCGCGCAACGTCCGTTAGCTAGCGCACGACTTTAGCCGGCGCCACAACAGGAGCGGCGGGCGCAAGGGGTTTTGCAAACTTTGCTGGATCTATCGTGACGTTCGGTTGCACGTCGTCCAGAATGTACATGGATTGCCCGTCAGTCCAGGTCAAGCGCCATTGAAAAGGCATTTTCACACCAGCCACTTCACGGTAGTCCGAGTAATCAATCTGGATGGGAACCGAACCGACGATCGTCTTACTGTATCGCACGACCCTGTTTAGCAGCCCCGTCTCCTTATCAAAAAACAGCTTCACGCGACTCCCGCCGGCCATCGCCTGAACGACCTGGACCGGGCGATCGTCGATTACCGTGGTCGGGAAACCAGTGCGCCAGTCGGTAAGCGCTTGCTTCAGGCCGCCCGGGAAAGCAAGATCGGAGTCCAGCTTGATCCCGTCCAGGTCCCCTCCCGGGACGAGCTGCAGCACCGACACCGGCTTATCCGGCCCCACGATCCAGGCATTACGCCCGTCATAGCTCGTGACGCTGTCGCCATTTTGTGTGTGAGCGATGACCGTCCGCTGTCCTGTGGCCTTCGCGTACACCTCAAAGGCAACCTTCCCGTGATAGCTGTCGAATCCTTCGTAGCTTCCTTTACCCACGAAGCTGGTGAGGGCTGCCAGGCGCCCGGCGCCGCCGAGCGCCTGGATATACCGGTTGAGAATTTCATCGGCAGCCGGAGCCGCAGAAACCCGGCGGCTGATTTCGACTTCGTTCGGATCGTCCTCAGGTGGCTGGCTATACTGTTCCAGCAAACTCGGAACGACCTTTGGAGATGGGCTGCCGCGATGGCATGTATAGCAGGTCACGGCTTCGCGCCCTCCAAACAGGTCCTTATTGATCGTATTGACCACTTGAATCATCCGCCGTGCGGTGCGCTTCACCGGGATGTCATCGGCATACTTTGCCCAATTGCCGAGGACCTCATCGCCGTGGCAGTTTGTGCAGTTGTAGCCTAAAGCAGCGGAAAAGAAACCCATCGTTTCCATGAACTGATTGACGGGAATTCCTTTTAGCACCTGAACGTTTTTGAAGACATCCTCGGCCATCAGCGGCTTTTCTTGCGCTCGAGCCTGGCCCCGTGGCGGCAATAGACCGCACACCATGCACGCTCCCAGCGTTAACGCACCAATGATCAAAAGCCGCTTTGGTCGTCTCGACACGTTGGTACGAACCTCGCTAGAATCCTTGAGGTTGAAAACTTGATGCAAATGAGTCAAGTTTTGGAATCGTCAAAATATACATGCTTCTTGGTCTGAGGCGAAGCCTCGTTAGTGTTGCGTTTGAAAATTGAGTTGACGAATTCCCCTCCTCGCAGAGGAGGGGTGGCGCGACAGCTTAATAGAAGCTGTCGCGCCGGGGTGGTCAGTTCGGCGAAATCGCGTAAATGCCGGTCTGACCACCCCGTCTGCGCCGCTTCGGTGGCTTCGCATAATTTTCTTAGTGGCGCAGCCACCCCTCCTCTGCGAGGAGGGGAATGGGTTAAACACAATACTACCGTTGCAAATGATGATCGAGGTTGAGCAGGCGCGACCCATCATCATCCTTACATGGAGGAGATTCCTCCAGCAGTTCCGTCGAAGGTTTGATCAGGTGTGGAAAATTTGTCCACGGTCCGGTAAGAACGCCGGGATCGTCGACGGTCACCTGATAAACGAGGTTATTGTCGGGCGTCAGCCACAGCCGCTCGATGACGTGCAGCTTGCCGGAATGAAAGTAGCCGTCCTCACCGAACCAGGTATCCTCGACGAAATTCGTCGTATCGACGACCAGGATGTCCTTCTCCCAGTGTCCGACGGCATCACCGTAATAAGAGGGATTGGCCTTCGTGTTGTGCTTGCGCCCATCCATGGGGATGATGCGGTAAGGATCACCCGAAATGTCTTCGTAAAGAAAAATCATCTCATTCGGCAGTTGGACGATTTTGCGCGGCGAACCAATTCGCGGAACGCCCGGCCTGCCGCAATAGAAGACGCCGTCCAACTTGCTTTCATTCGCCTCAAGGTGCTTGACCTTCTCCTGAAATTCGGGTTTGTAAGATGGAGCCTTCGTCCACGGCAATGCTCCCGGCACGTCATTGTTGATAGCGTGCCGCGCACTTTGATCCACACGTGAGCGGATGACCTGACCATCCACCACTTTCGTAACGCCAGTAGGGGGCAAATCGATTCCAAATGCCCAGGTTCCGCTGAGATCCGGATGTCCGTCAGCAGTGCGGCGAGTCTTCCCGGACGTTTGCGAATAAACCAGCGTCACGGACAGGAATACGACGAGAACCGCCGCGGTAAGCATCACCGTTCGAGTCACGAGAGTGGGTTTCATGGCTTCGCCTCCTCTTTCTCACTGGCATTTCCGAGCGCGATCGAATTTCCATTTTCAAACGTAATCTTTTGCAGGTATCCATACTTCGAGCCGTCGATCGCTTTCACGATTTCAACGGTAACCGTCTGGCCGATGGCCTCCGCGATGTCCGCCCGTGTTACCCCAACTTTAGTGAACCATCTCGGCGGGTTGCTCTCGAATTTCCAGTTTTCGACTTTGCCGTCATCACCCTTCACGTCCATGTAGACGACGATATGAGGATTGATCCAGTCCACCTTAGTGACGGAACCCTTGAGTGGGACCCTCATTTTCATATCGAAGATCGCCGAAGGTGAGTGGTGCGCCACCAGCAATCCGGGCACGAGCAGGACAAAGATGAGGGAAACAGTGAGTATCCGATTGTTCATACCGTCCTCCGAAAGTGAAACCAGTTTACTACAGGGAAAAGCTCCCCTCCTAAGTTAGGAGGGGTGCCGAGCGAAGCGAGGCGGAGTGGTTCCAAAAGGAACCACCCGACATTGCGCTTGCGCTTCGCGCGTCGCGCCATGTCTGCCCTCCTAACTTAGGAGGGCAGATGCTATGCCGCGACCATGACATGTAGCCTCGGCAGCATCATTGAGTCGTACCACCGATTCGCCGCCAACAGGCTTGTTCAGCCGTCGTAGCAGATCGAGGTACGCAGCACATTGCGGCGACGAGGTATCGAGGTCCGGCGGTAGCAGAAAAATGATGGCATCGGCCCACAGCACGTCTGCCTCGGCCGGCGCGACATATTCCTTCTTCATCCGAGCGACCTGCTCTCCACACTCTGTGACTTCCCTCACATCCGGCAAACGCCGGAGACGAATATTTGCCCGCGCCTGTACGGCTCCAACGGCTGCCGCTAAGGCGAGTTTCTCAGTCGTGCCGCACCGGGAGTAGAAAACCACAAGCACGTGAGTGGGATTACCCATCGCCATTCAGAGAGGAACTACTTTTTCGCCGAGGCGAGACTCTTGTAGACCGCTTCAATGAATTTATCTGCGCTGCCTAGACCTGTTTTTGCGTCAAACCGGGCGTCGTAATCCTTGGTGTAGCTGGCTCGTTTGATTTGATCCAGTGTCATGCCTTTTTTGATGGCCGCCCGGACACGGTCGCGAACGATCACAACCATATCCCGGTACTCGAGGACATCGAATTCGTCGCACACGCGGCCGTGGCCCGGTACGACGTACGTGCCGCCTTCTTCTTCATGCTTGGGCACGGCAATCTCGAGAATTTTGTTCAAGGCGTTGATAGTCCCCTGAACGGTTCCTCCCTTATCGACATCGATCCAGGGATAACTGTTCATGTTGAGGATGTCGCCCGTTACGATCACGTCCGAGTGACGAAAGAAAACCAAACTGTCGCCGTCGGTCGTGGCATTCGGCTGGTAGATGACCTCGACCGGTTCGTCGTTGAAGTACAGATCCTTTTTGCCCTTCAGGAACGTTTGCGTCGGCCACACGGTTTCGGGAGCCGGTGGCTGCTTGCCGGTTGGGGCGCTCATCCGGTTCAGCACGTTGTCGTGCGCGATGATCTGCGCGCCATCGCGCGCATCGGTAAGATCG
>QHWY01000045.1 GCA_003223875.1 Acidobacteriota bacterium
TGAATCGCGGCGAGAGCATCGACGTGGTGATTATGGCCGCTCCGGCACTGGACCAACTCATTGAAGAGGGCAAGGTGCGTGCGGGGAGCCGCGTTGAACTCGTGCGATCCCTCATTGGAATGGCAGTGAAAGCCGGTGCGCCCAAACCCGACATCAGCACTGTCGATGCACTCAAGCGGACGCTGCTCACCGCAAAATCGATCGCATATTCCGACAGCGCCAGCGGTGTATATCTTGCCACCGTATTGTTTCCGAAACTTGGAATCTGGGATCAGATCAAGTCGAAGTCGA
>QHWY01000046.1 GCA_003223875.1 Acidobacteriota bacterium
GGCTGTTGGGCCGGTGGCTGTTGGGCCGGCGGCTGTTGATTCTGTTGTTGCTGAGCCGGCGGCTGTTGTTGCGGCTGCTGCGGTTGATTTTGTTGCTTGGCGCCTTCACGAATGACCGAAGAGCCGCCGGGCCGTGAAATCAAAATCGTCAGCGCGAGCGACGTGATCATGAAAATGATCGCGGCGGCAGTCGTGGCTCTGCTCAATATCGTTCCGGCGCCACGGGCACCAAACGTCGTTTGACTGCCACCACCGCCGAAAGCCCCGGCCCAATCCGCGCCTTTTCCCTGCTGCAGAAGCACGACGAGAATGAGAAAAATACAAACGATAACGTGAAAGACGGCCATCAAAGTGATCATAATTTTACTGGCTGCGCCCTATCGGGCTTGCATTCGCAGCCGCTCATGTTTTTACTAGCTGCGCCCTTTCTTGAAGCTGCGCGCTATCGCGCTTGCGCTTCGCGTCGGGCTTGCATTCCTTACGGCTGCGGCCTATCGGCCTTGTGCTTCGCGCGCAGCCGCTCACGAATACTTAATGATACGTACGAAGGAAGCGGGATCCAAACTCGCGCCACCGACCAGCGCACCATCGATATCCTCTTTTTTCATCAGAGCCGAGATATTGTCGGGCTTTACGCTACCACCGTACAAGATGCGAAGCGCATACGCTGCAGCCGGGTTGTAGATTTCCGCGAAGATCTTTCGGATTTCGGCGTGCATTTCGGCAGCAATTTCCGGGGTGGCCGTGCGCCCGGTGCCGATCGCCCATACAGGCTCGTAAGCGACAATGATATGGGAAAGCGCAGATTCGGTCAACCGGCCCAGGCCGATGCGGACCTGCCTGCGGACGACTTCAATAGCTTGTCCGGAATCGCGTTCCGAGAGTATCTCTCCCACGCATACGATTGCATTCAGGCCACCGCCAACCGAAGCAAGTGTCTTCTTTTCCACGGACTCATCGGTTTCTCCAAAATACTGCCGCCGCTCGGAGTGACCGATGATCGTATAGGTACATCCGACCTCAGTCAGCATCCTAACCGAGACCTCACCGGTGAAAGCGCCTTCTTTTTCCGAGTGAACATTTTGCGCTGAAACTGCAACGCGCGTGCCCTCAGTTTCATCAACAGCCGTGGAGAGCGCGGTGAACGGCGGTGCGACGACAATGTCGCAGTGTTCCACGTTCTGGATCTCGGGAATGAGGGCGTCAAAGAACGCACGGGTTTCGGCGCACGTCTTGAACATCTTCCAGTTCCCCGCGATGATGGAACGTCTCATTTCCTCAGCACCGGACCCTTATCAGTCAACACCTCGATGCCGGGAAGTTTTTGTCCCGACAAAAACTCCAGCGATGCGCCGCCGCCGGTTGAAATATGCGTGATCTTCGAGGCCACGCCGGACTCCGCCACGGCCGCGGCCGAATCGCCACCACCCACGATCGAGAACGCCTTCGAATCCGCGACCGCGCGCGCGATCGCGAATGTGCCCTCAGCGAATTTCGGATTCTCAAACACACCCATGGGTCCATTCCACACGATGGTTTTCGCCTGCCGAATGATGCCGGAAAACCCGCGTATCGTCTCGGGGCCGATGTCCAAACCCATCTCATCAGGAGGGGTGTCGGTAACCGAGGTCACATGAGAATTCGTGCTCTCTAGACTCGGCGCGACAACGTGATCCACCGGAAGTTCGAGAGACACATTCTTCGCGGCGGCCTTCGCTAGCAAATCTTTTGCGCGATCGATTTTGTCCCTCTCGACCAGCGACTTCCCTGTCGCGATGCCGCGCGCGCGCAGGAATGTATACGCCATGGCGCCGCCGATCAAGATACTGTTGGCAATGTTGAGGAAACTCTCGATCAACTCGATCTTATCTGAGATTTTGGCGCCCCCGACGATAGCCACGTAAGGTTTCTCTGCGCTGGTCAGCGCGTGAGTCAGGGATTCGATCTCCTTCTGCATCAGGAAGCCGGCGGCTGCCTGTTTCACGTATGCCGCAATGCCGGCGGTCGACGCATGCGCGCGATGCGCGGCGCCAAACGCGTCATTGACGTAGACATCGCATAGCTTGGCGAGCTGCTTGGCAAACTCAGGATCGTTCTTTTCCTCCTCGGCATGGAAGCGCAAATTCTCGAGCAGCAGGACCCCGCCACGCAGTAAAACTGAGACCATCTGCTCGACCTCCGGTCCGACGCACTCCGGCGCAAATCGAACTGGTGTTCGAAGAAGCTCGCCCAGACGTGTGGCGACGGGTTTCAAGCTGTACTTCGGGTCCGGCTTGCCCTTCGGCCGGCCAAGATGGGACGCCAGAACGAGTTTTCCGTCTTTTTCGATCACATAGCGGATCGATGGAAGCGCCGCTTGTATGCGTGAATCGTCGGTGATTTGGCCATCGGCGAGAGGTACATTGAAGTCCACTCGCATGAACACACGCCGGTCCCTCAGATCGAGATCCGAAATTCCCAGCTTATTCATTTTCTTTCACTGGCTGCGCCCTTTCTTGAGGCTGCGCGCTATCGCGCTTGCGCTTCGCGTCTTGAGGCTGCGCGCTATCGCGCTTGCGCTTCGCGTCGGGCTTGCGTTCCTTACGGCTGCGGCCTATCGGCCTTGCGCTTCGCGCGCAGCCGCTCACCTCATCACGAGCTTGATGAGGTCGCGGAGCCTGCAGCTAAATCCCCACTCGTTGTCGTACCAGGAGAATACTTTCACCATACGATCCCCAATCGCGTTCGTGAGCGGAGCATCGACGATCGATGAGTGAGGATTGTGGAGGAAGTCGGCGGAGACCAACTCCTCATTGCAAAATTGGAGGATCCCTTTCAGAGGACCATTGGCTGCACTTTTCAGTGCCTCGTTCGCGGACTGCGTGGATACCGGTTTTGCCGTTCTCACCGTGAGATCCACCAGCGACACATCGGGCGTTGGAACACGGATCGCCACTCCGTCCAGCTTGCCCTTCAGTTCGGGCAAGACCAGGCCAATCGCTTTTGCTGCGCCCGTCGATGTTGGAATCATCGATAGTGCGGCCGCGCGTGCGCGCCTCAGGTCTTTATGCGGCAGGTCGAGAAGTTTCTGGTCGTTGGTGTAGGAGTGAATCGTCGTCATGAGTCCGCTTTCGATTCCAAACGTCTCATGGAGAACTTTGGCCACCGGTGCGAGACAGTTTGTCGTGCATGACGCGTTCGAGATGACGTTGTGTTTCGAAGGATCGTAGGCCTTATCGTTCACTCCCAGACAAATCGTGATGTCTTCACCTTTGGCCGGCGCCGAAATAATGATCTTTTTCACCGGCCCGCGTAGATGCTTGCGCGCATCCTCGGCATTGGTGAACAGACCGGTGGACTCCACGACTACAGATACGCCCATGGAGGCCCAGTCGATTTTTGCCGGATCTTTTTCTTTGAAGACCTTGATGCTTTTGCCATCGACTTTGACGTTGTCTTCGCCGTGGCTGACATTCGCCTTAAGGTTGCCCAACACGGAGTCATATTTAAGAAGATGCGCCAGCGTCTCCGGATCCGTGATGTCGTTCACCGCCACAATATCGATATCCTTGTCGTCCATCGCGGCACGGTAAAGATTGCGTCCAATGCGCCCAAACCCGTTGATGCCTACTTTGATTGCCATGCCTCACTCCTGATTAGGGGAAATTCGGGGTCAGACGGGTGAATTCCCTATTTTCGGATCGAGATTCGTTAACCGGGAAAATAGGGAATTCACCCGTCTGACCCCGAATTTCTCAGTATACTCTGCGGGCGGCATGTATTTCATATACACGTTCAGCCTCGCACTGGGCCTCCTGTTGACATTTCCCTACTATCTCGTTCGGTTTCGAAAGTATCTTCCTACCCTGCCGGATCGTTTTGGTTTTTTGAAATTGCCGAGGATGAAGGCTTCCATTTGGGTACACGCGGTCTCGGTCGGTGAAATCAAGGCCGTTGAGCGATTACTTGAAAGGCTGCGGCAGCAGTTTCCCGACACGCCTCTCGTGGTCTCCACCGTAACACCCGCAGGCCAGGCGCTCGCCCGTGAGCGAAGCGATATCATCCACAGCACCTTTTACTTTCCGATTGATCTGCCGTGGTGCGTGCGGCGCGTATTAGATAGGATCGCTCCGGAGATCGTCGTCATTGCCGAGACGGAGATCTGGCCGAATTTTCTTCGCGAATGCCGAATCCGCGGAATCCGCGTGATGATGATCAATGGGCGGATCTCCGACAGATCCTTCAACCGATACCGCCTGATAAGGCATTGGCTCGAGCGGGTGTTGAGGGATTACACGATCATTGGCATGCAATCCGAGACGGACCGGCAAAGGATCGAGGCCATCGGGGCAGATCCGCAACGCGTAACCGTGTTGGGGAACCTCAAGTATGACGCCGTTGCCGCGGGCAAACCGCTCGATGCGCAGCTCCATAAGTTTATGGCCGGCTGGCAACTCATTTGGATTGCGGCAAGCACAATGCCGGGAGAGGAACAATTGGTCCTCGACGCTTTCGCCGAACTGCGCAAGGGCCATCCCGACCTGAAACTGATCATTGCACCCCGGCATGCCAACCGCTTTGATGCCGTCGCAACGATGCTCGAAAATGCCCGACTGCGCTGGAAGCGCCGCACGGAGTTACCTGATTCCGGGAAGCGTTCCGGCGACGTTCTTTTGCTCGACACTATTGGCGAACTTGCAGCGCTTTTTCATCACGCAACGGTAGTTTTCATAGGCGGGTCACTTGTGGCAACAGGAGGCCACAATATCCTGGAACCGGCACGCCATCGCAAACCCATCGTATTCGGACCACATATGGAGAATTTCCGGGATATGGCGCGCATGTTCCTCGAAGCGAAAGCAGCCATTCAGATTCGAAACGAGAGACATCTTGCGCCGGCAATCGAAAAGCTCCTTGTCAATCCGGAACTCGCATTGGAATTGGGCAGTAATGCACATGCCGTCCTTCTCGAAAATGCAGGAGCAACCGACCGCGTGCTTCAGCTTTTCCAACCCGTCGGAGCACGGCGGTGAGCCGCGCCTTTCAGTTCCTTGTTCAGGCTCGCGAGAAACTTTATGCCTCGGGAATTCTGCCGACGCTGCGGCTTCAACATCCGGTCATCAGCGTTGGAAACCTAACCGTCGGCGGGAACGGTAAAACACCGATTGTCATTACGCTTGCAGAAGCATTTCGGGAAAAGGGATTTCGTCCGGTGGTCTTGTCACGCGGTTACGGCCGGACGAGCCGGGGAATTCTGCTCGCCGGCTCGAAATGGGAAGAGGCCGGCGACGAACCTTTGTTGATGAAACGCCGCCTCGTTGATGTTCCCGTGGTGGTTGGCGCCGACCGCTACGAAGCGGGCCTCTTTGCCGAAAATAAGAACCTTGGCAACATCTTCATTCTGGATGACGGATTCCAGCATCGCCGCCTTCATCGTGACGTGGACATCGTGGCGATTGATCCTCTGGAGTGGTCTGCTGGTGAAATGTTCTTGCCACCTGGCCGGTGGCGAGAACCCAAAACCGCGTTAAGGCGCGCCCACGCTGCTTGCGTCCAGGATTTAGATGAAGCCGCAATGGAGCCGCTGCCGCTACCTACATTTGGCGTGCGTTATGAAATAGATGGGCTTTATTCAAAGAACACGCCCATTTCGGGTGAGAGCCTCAAAGGATTGGCTGTCGTCGCTTTCGCAGGAATCGCGAAACCGGAGCGTTTCTTTCGCACGGTCGAATCGATGGGAATCCACACCATAAGGTCTGTCGTCTTCCCTGACCATCATCATTATTCCCGGCGAGAAATCGACAAACTGGGCGGCGACGTTCTGATCACAACGGAAAAAGATGCGGTGCGTTTAGCAGCAGTGACTGACCGATCATACAGCTACGTCCGGATCTCTGCTAAGATTGCGGACTTCGACCGCCTGATGTCGCTCATTATGAGCCGGCTGCCGAAGACGTGATGCGTGCTAAGAAATTGGAGAAGATCCTCATTCGCGGACCAAATTGGGTCGGCGATGCCGTCCTCGCGATTCCCGCGATAAGAGCCATCCGCGCACGCTTCCCGGAAGCCGAAATTACTCTTCTAGTACGCCCGTTCGTATCGGGGCTTTTCGCAACAGCGCCATTTATCGACAAGGTGTGGAGCGAGCCTAAACCATCGAGTCTGGCGGACTGGATTCGCATTACGCGCGAGATCAGAAACCGCCAATTCGATATGGCCCTATTGCTGCCAAATTCTTTCGAATCCGCGCTGATGATACTTCTTGGAGGGGTGCCGAAACGCATTGGATACGCAACGGATGGACGACAGTGGATGCTGACAGACGCGGTGACCGCGGTCTCGGAATCGCGTCATCAAATGCAATACTACCTCGATCTTGTCAAGGTGATATCGGCAACAGTTGAATCCCCTTCAATTGAAATCGAAGCAACAAGGCATGAGCGGGATACCGCAAGGAAACTGCTCGCCACGGAGGGCATTGCATATAGCGCGCCATTCCTCGCCTTAAGCCCAGGAGCCGCTTATGGCACCGCAAAACGATGGCACGAAGACAGGTTTGCGAATGTAGCGGACAATTTGGCCCGCGAACTGGGTTTTTGTGTCGCTGTGATCGGATCAGAGATGGAGCGGTCGATTGCGACCCGTATTTGCGAGCGAATGGCGAGCCCGACAGCGGTTTTGGCCGGAAAAACATCGTTGGAAACTTTGATCGGCGTCCTGGCTGAATCGTCACTCATGATCACCAACGACTCCGGCCCCATGCACATTGCGGCGGCACTTGGAGTGCCCACTGTTGCGATATTTGGATCAACGGACGAAAGGGTTACCGGCCCCTGCGGCCCTCGCACACGGATCGTCAAACACCGGGTCGAGTGCAGCCCCTGCCTGTTGCGCGAATGTCCAATCGATCATCGTTGCATGAATGGCGTTACGGTGGACGCGGTTTGCCGGGCAGCAAGAGACTTGGTTCAAAGCTAGTGCATCGAGCTGTATTCATGGATCGTGACGGAACAGTCTCCGAAGAGGTCGGCTACATGTACCACGCCGGCCTATACAAAGTGTTTTCCTGGACGGGACCTGCAATCCGAAAGATCAATGACAGCGGAATGAGGACAGTGCTGATCACGAATCAGTCTGGAGTCGGACGCGGTTACTTCGACGAAACCAGTATCGAGGAGGTTCATCGTATCTTGCACGCCGAACTCGCCGCGCACGGCGCGAAGCTTGATGCCGTTTACGTCTGTGTGCATCGTCCCGAGTCGGGATGTGATTGTCGAAAGCCGAACCCTGGCATGCTGCTTCAAGCGCAGCGCGATCTGGATATCGATCTGACGCAATCATTCGTAATTGGCGACAAGTACGTAGACGTCGAAACCGCTCACAACGTCGGTGCCAAAGGTATCCTCGTGCTGACCGGCTTCGGAGAAAAGGAACTAGAAAAGCACCCTGGCAGTGCTCAGCAACCGGATCTCGTCGTTCAGAACTTGATGGAAGCAGTAGATTCAATTCTCAGCGGAGTTCTAGCGTGAACAGCCTTCGGCCAATTATCGAACGCTTCAAAGGCAAAAGAGTCGTTGTCTTTGGCGATCTTGTTGCCGACGTGTTCGTGTACGGCGAGATTTCCAGAATTTCTCGGGAGGCGCCGGTGCTCATTCTGGACCATCGGGAGACGCAGGTCGTTCCCGGCGGTGGCGCCAACGCAATTCACAATCTTTGGGCGCTCGGGGCGAAGCCGGTTCCGGTCGGCATCGTGGGCGATGACGCCGAAGGACAAAAACTTCTCGAATATTTTTCCGAGCTTGGAATTGAACTCAGCGGCATACGCGTAGCGAAGTCCTATCGCACTCCAACCAAGATGCGAGTTTTGGCGGGCGCAGTGCATTCTCAGCGTCAGCAGATTGTAAGGCTCGACTCTGGGGGGCCGATTCAAGAAGACCGAACACGAAATGGTATCGAGCAAAAACTGAAACTCGCATTACATGATGCGGATGCCTTATTGGTTTCCGATTATGGCTACGCGCTCGTCACGCCGCAAATCGTTTCGAGGGTCCGCAGGAATTCCATTCCAGCAACGATCGATTCGCGTTTCTCGATGATGAACTTTTCAAAAATGACTGCCGCGACTCCGAACGAGCCGGAGGTCGAAGCGGCGCTTGGCGCGCCCATCGGCAACGACGCGAAGAAGCTCGAATGGGCCGGCAGGGCCCTGCTTCGAAAGCTCAAGCATGACGCGGTTCTGATCACTCGCGGCAAGGACGGCATGGCGCTTTTCGAGCGCGGCAAGAAAACCATCCACATCCCAATTTATGGATCCGACGAAGTAGCGGATGTCACTGGCGCAGGTGATACCGTCATCGCAACATTCACCCTCGCGCTGGCAGCCGGAGCCGGGTATTATGACGCGGCCCGCCTTGCGAATTACGCAGGGGGAATCGTAGTAATGAAATACGGAACGCGGCCCGTCACCTACGAGGAACTGTTGGCAGCGGTCGAGGATAACAAAGAATGAAATTGCGGCGGCTTGAAGACGTGCCTGCTCTCGTTCACGGCAAAAAAGTCGTTCTGGCGAACGGTTGTTTTGACATCCTGCACGTCGGCCACGTGCGGTACCTTCAGCACGCGCGGAAGATGGGGGACGTGCTCGTGGTCGCCATCAACAGCGACAAATCCATGGGCCTGATCAAGGATCCAGGCCGGCCGATTCTCGGCGAGCGAGAGCGCGTGTCGCTGGTTTCGGCACTGCGTCCGGTCGATCACGTTGTGTTGTTCGACGAACCGGACGTCTCGCGGGTGCTCGATGTGCTTCGTCCTGCGATCCACGCCAAAGGAACGGACTATACGGACGAGACCGTGCCCGAACGCGACAGGGTTCTGGTCTACGGCGGCGAAGTTCGGATTGCCGGCGATCCGAAGAATCACTCGACTCGCGATATCATTGAGAGAATTTTGCAGAAAGCGGACATACAATGAAGTTAAAGCCAAATCGCTTTCTTGTGGTGAAATTTGGGTCTCTGGGCGATATCGTCC
Organism: Acidobacteriota bacterium; assembly: GCA_003223875.1. Taxonomy (GTDB): domain Bacteria; phylum Acidobacteriota; class Terriglobia; order 20CM-2-55-15; family 20CM-2-55-15; genus 20CM-2-55-15. Next base: position 9,007 of record QHWY01000046.1, read on the forward strand.
ACTGCCTGCCTTCAGTAGCGCAGCTACGCAAGGTATTTCCCGAGGCCGAGATCGATTGGCTCATCGAACGCAAGAACAAGGTTATCGTCGAGTTGAGCGGTCTGGACGTCCGTCTTGTTCCGATCGACACGTATCAGTGGCGAAACAGTCCCGGCATCGGTAGCGCAAAGGAAATTGCAGAGTTCGTATGGGCCCTCAGCACCGATGGCTATGATTGCACGATCGATTTTCAGGGTCTCTTGAAGTCCGCGTTTTTTGCGTATCTGTCGGGCGCTCCAATGCGCATCGGCTGGGAGAGGGACTTCTTAAAAGAATCCGTCAGTCGTTTCTTTTATACAGACGTCGTGACGCCAAAAAGGATTCATATCATCGACCAGCAAATGGAATTACTGAAACCGCTCGGCATTGATCCGGACTGGTATATCGAAGTTCCGCTAAAGGCTCGCGAAGCTGCCCGGCGTTCAGTCAAACAAAAACTCGGCGGTCTCACCGATTACATCATCATCAATCCCGGCGGCAACTGGCCCACGAAGTGCTGGGATGCCGAACGATACGGAGAGTTGGCCTCGCGGCTTATGAGCGACGGGTTCCCAATCGTGGTGACATGGGGACCAGACGAGGAAGGTTTGGTAAGAAAGGTCAAACAGAAGGCGCCGGCAATCCGCGAGATTCCGACAAATCTCGAAGAGTTGGTCGCTCTTTGTGAAGGAGCCCGATTGATTGTCGGAGGTGATACGGGCCCGATGCATTTTGCGGCGGCGGTGGGAACGCCGATCGTTGCGATTTTCGGCCCGACGAGTAGCGATCGCAATGGACCATTCCGAAGAGAAGACATTGTTGTGGAACGCCGCCTCGCTTGCCGGCCCTGTTACGAGCGCGATCGATGCCCGCTGGAACATTGGGAGTGCATGACGGAAATCACCGTCGATCACGTCTACGAGGCCTGCCGCAAACGTCTGTTATTGGCTGAAGCAAGTCCCTCGCTTCAGCCCGCGGAATGAGGCGCTGTTGCCCAAGCCGCGAAGCGGCGGGAAGAGATTAGCCTAGGGCGCAAGCCCTAGGCTTGATTTCAATCGGCAAGCACAAGCCGCGAAGCGGGGCAGAGTTTCAACCTGCCGCCCCTCTGGGCTGTGAGATAGATGAACACGAATACCCAGCGCTTACGCGCTGGGCTATTTTCTAGCGCCGCTTCGCGGCTTGCGCAAGATGCCCGAATAATGCTTCAAAAGATTCGCGTTCCGTTGGGCTTTGTCCTTGCGACTGGCGTGCTGTACTTCGCGGAACCGACACGTGCTTCGATCCTGCTCGGCTTGCCATTGGCGATAATAGGAGCTATCTTCCGCGCCCTGGCTGCCGGTGTCATTAAAAAAGACAAAGTGATGACGACCGCGGGCGTCTATGGGCTGACACGAAATCCGCTGTACTTCGGCAGCGCGTTGCTCGCGTGTGGTTTCGCAATCATGAGTCGGAACGAGATCGCGGCTATTTTGCTGCTGTTTCCTTTCGGTGTGATTTATCCGGCCGTCATCATGCGTGAGGAAAGGCACCTAGAGCGTCTTTTTCCCGACGAGTTCCGCGCATATCGGGAGAGAGTCCCCCGTTTTTTCCCGCGCTTGTCGGGCGGCTCTTCATCTTCGTTCTCCTTCGACCTTTACCTCGACAACCGTGAATACAACACTGCTCTTGGATTTGCCGGCGCTCTGATTGTGCTAACGTTGAAATATTGGTTGCTTCGCGCACCGAATTAACGGGTTGATTTAACCTTAGGCGAAACCTATACTTATTTTTTGAGCAGGCTCTTTGGAGTGGGCGTTTCGCCCACTTTTTTGTTGTATGAGCAAGGGAATCGAATGGGACCAGATCCGGCGGCTCATTCACGAAATTATAGAAAGCCAAGGATATGAGCTGGTTGATGTGGAACTCAAGGGAGCGGGCAAGAGCTCGGTCTTGCGAGTCTTTATCGACAGACCGGCGGGCATTTCCCACCGCGATTGCGAGTTGGTGAGTGAACAAGTAGGAACGGTACTCGATGTTGAAGACCTGATTCCGTTTTCTTACACGTTGGAAGTTTCCTCTCCTGGTCTTGATCGGAAACTGGCCAAGGAAAGTGACTACGCTCGCTTCGAAGGGAATTTGGCCAGAATCCAGACTCGCGTTCCACTGAATCAGCAAAAGGTTTTTCGCGGACGTCTTCAGGGGCTATACGACGGAAAGGTCCGGTTGGAATTGCGTAAGGGCAATGTGCTGGACATACCCTTGGATGTGATTCAAGAAGCGAGACTGGAAGTCGACTGGGCGGCGGAGATGTCCCGGCCGAGCGGCACTAATAGGGAGTAATTTCGATGTCGAACGTTTTGTTTCAAACGATCGATCAGATCAGCAGAGAAAAGGGAATCGATCCCCAAATCGTGGTTCACGCGATCGAAGACGCCATTGTTGTGGCCTCCCGGAAATATTTCAAGTCCAACGAAGAATTGAGGGGCCGCATCAATCCGGAGACAGGCGAAATCGACGTCTATGCTATTCGCAAAGTCGTCGATACGGTGACGAATCCCGTTCGCGAAATCTCGCTCGAGGAAGCTCGAACCGTAAAGCCGGACGCGCAACTCGAAGAAGAGATCGAGTTCAAGAAACCGACCGTCGGCCTTGGGCGCATATCCGCGCAGATGGCAAAACAGGTCATCTTTCAAAAAGTGCGCGAAGCGGAACGCGAGAGCGTCTATGCCGAGTATCACAAACATGTCGGGGAGGTGGTGAATTGCGTCGTGAAGCGGTTCGAGAACGGCGACATGATCGTCGAATTGGGGAAGACCGAAGCCAAGCTTTCCAAGCGTGATCAATCGCGCCTCGAGAACTTCTCGGTCGGAGACCGCATCCGAGTTGTGATCACCAAGGTTGAGAAGACAACCAAAGGGCCGCAAGTCATGGTCTCGCGCACGGATCCCATTCTGGTTCAGCATCTCTTTCAAACAGAAGTGCCCGAGATTTACGACGGGACCGTGCAGATCAAGAGTACTGCTCGTGAAGCCGGCGAGCGAACCAAGATCGCCGTCGTATCGCGCGAGAAGGATGTCGATCCCGTAGGCGCATGCGTCGGCATGAAGGGAACTCGTGTTCAGTCGATCATTCGAGAATTGCGCGGCGAGAAGATCGACATCATTCAGTGGAATGATGACGTTATTGCGTTCGCCACGAATGCAATAAGTCCGGCAAAGATCAGCCGCGTATCGATCGTCGAAAGCAATGAAAAGATCATGGAGATGGTGGTCGAAGACAGTCAGTTGTCGCTCGCCATCGGCAAAAAAGGCCAGAATGTTCGACTTGCTTCGAAGCTCATCGGCTGGCGCATTGACATCAAGAGTGAAGAAGAAAAACGCGCAGAAGTCGAGAACCAGATGCAACAGCTCCAGGAACCGGTTCCGACTCCAGTGGAGAACATGCCCGGCCTGACGCCGAGCCTGGTCCAGAAGCTGAACGCTGCCGGTATTACGACCGTCGAACAACTCGCCAATCTTTCACCCGAGGACCTGCAAAACATCCCAGGCATCGGCGAGAAAACGATCGAGAAAATCAGCGACGCGCTTTCGGAGTACTACACTCAGTCGCCGGCGTATCAGGATCAAATGGAGCGGCTCGCGCAGCAACACATGTTCAGCAAGGACGAACCTGCTGCCGTAGAAGCAGAAGTCACTGCCGAGCCGGGCGCCGAAACGCAAGAAACAGGCGAACAGAGCGTGCCGGAAGAGTAAAATAGATGATATTCTTCCCTGCCCGGGAACATTTAGAGGATTAAACTAACGAATGCCAAAGCTTCGAGTCTACCAGCTAGCCCGCGAGCTGAATCGCGATAACGCTGAGATCATTCGCGAATTGCAGCACTTGGGTGTGCCGGTAACCTCGCACTCCAACACAGTAGAGGACCGCCTGGCCGACCGGCTGCGCAAGGAACTCGGGGTTTATGCGCCCGCGAAGGCGAAGCCGGAACCCGTGCCGGAAGTCGTCGAAGCTGCGAAAGTCGAAGCGCCGCCTCCACCCCCGGAAGCACCTAAACCAGAGCCTATGCTTGTTGCAGCCGAACCGCCTCGTGTCGAAGCCAAACCAGAACCTAAGGTTGAAGAGAAGGCTCCGGCACCGGCAGCGAAAATTGCGGCGCCGCCTGTAGCCCCGCCCTCTGCACCGACAGCTCCGCCGCCTGTTGCTCATCCGAAGGCAGGGCCAGCGCCGCCGGTGATCCAGACCACGCCCAGCGGTGGGAGAATCATTCCACCTCCAACACGAGTTGGTCCGGCCGTACCGCCCAGAATCGAACCGCCACATGAAGAGCGCAAGACCATGCAGCAGATTGTGCAGGAGCGTCTACGGCAACAGCACCGGCTGCCGCCAACGCCGCCGCCCGGCCAGCGAAGGCCTTTTGATCGAACCGGCCAGAGGCCTCTTGGTCCCACACAAGGACAGCCCAGACATCCGTCCGCGCCTGGATTCCAAGGGCGGGGAGCAGCGCCAGGCGCCCCGGCAGGGACACGCATGTGGACTCGTCCGGGTGCTCCACCGATGCCGGCGCCTCCGACCGAGCAGCGCCGCCCGCCGGTGCACGAGCGAGTCGATCGCTCACAGCGCTACGAACGCCAAGCCGAAAAGAAGCTCGAAGCGCCACACATCCGGCCTCAACCGAAGCCTGAACCTCCGCGTGAATTTCGCAAAGTGACTTTGACGGAAGGTTTGACGGTAAAGGACCTGGCCGAAAAATTGGGTGTTCTCGCAAAGGACCTTCAACGAAAACTGATGGACCGCGGAGTCCTCGCGACGATCAACCAGACGCTCGACAAAGAAATGGCGAAGGAGATCGCCAAGGACTTCAACGCAGAAGCTGATTTTGTCACCTTTGAAGAGAGCGTCATGCTCGATGCCGTCGAAATCAGCGCTACGGCGAACACTATTCCGCGGCCGCCGGTGGTCACCATTATGGGACACGTCGATCATGGCAAGACGTCATTGCTCGACGCGATTCGGAAGACGCGTGTCACCGAACAGGAAGCTGGAGGCATTACTCAACACATCGGCGCATATCAGGTGAAGGCGCAGAATCGCAAGATAACCTTCCTGGATACGCCCGGCCATGAGGCGTTCACTTTGATGCGCGCACGCGGTGCCAAAGTTACAGACATCGTTGTGCTCGTGGTCGCCGCCGATGACGGCGTGATGCCTCAGACGATCGAATCTATCGCGCATACGAAGGCGGCAAAGGTCCCCATCGTTGTCGCAATCAACAAAATCGATAAACCCGGTGTAAATCCCGAGCGCGTCAAACGCGAGCTCGCCGAGCACGGTCTGCAGGCCGAAGATTGGGGCGGCGATACGCCGACAGTCGAGGTTTCAGCAAAAATGGGCAAGAACCTCGAGCTGCTGCTCGAAATCCTTCTACTCGTCGCGGACCTTCAGAACCTCAAAGCGGATCCCACGCTGCCGGCAATGGGTGCTGTGCTTGAAGCCAAAATCGATAAAGGTCGTGGCAATGTTGCAACGGTTCTCGTTCAAAACGGCACGCTGCGCGTCGGTGACAACTTTGTTGCGGGCGCAGTTTACGGCAAAGTTCGCGCGATGTTCGACGAGAACGCCGAAATGGTGAAGGAGGCGGAGCCGTCGACGCCGGTTGAGGTACTTGGCCTTGAAGGACTGCCCATGGCCGGTGACTCGTTCCAGTGCATCGCCGACGACAAAAAGGCACGGCAGATCGTCTCTTATCGGCAGGAAAAATTGCGCGATATCGCGTTGGCCAAGACGTCGCGGCTTACGCTCGATCAGTTGCACAAGCAATTGACCGAGGGCGAAATCAAAGAAGTACCGCTTCTGTTGAAATGCGATGTGCAGGGCTCGCAGGAAGCACTCACCGAGATGCTCAACAAGCTGAGTACGGACAAGGTGAAGGTTCGCATTCTGCATTCGGGTGTGGGTGCTATCACGGAGACCGACGTGCTGCTAGCCGCAGCATCCAATGCCATCATCATCGGTTTTAATGTCCGTCCGGAGCGCAAGGCATCTGAACTGGCGAACCGCGAGAAGGTGGATATCCGGCTTCACACGATCATTTACAACGTCGTCGACGAAATCAAACGCGCAATGCAAGGAGTACTCGAGCCGATTGTCAAGGAAACGTATCTTGGCACAGCCGAGGTACGCAACACATTCCGCATTCCGAAAGTCGGTACCATCGCTGGCTGCTATATCACGGACGGCAAGATCACGCGAACCGCCGAGCTTCGCCTGTTGCGCGACAACGTGGTGATCTTCGAAGGCAAGGTCGCTTCACTGAAACGTTTCAAGGAAGATGCTTCCGAGGTCACTCGCGGCTACGAATGCGGCATCAGTATTCAAAATTTCAACGATGTGAAGATCGGCGATACCATCGAAGCCTTCGTCACAGAAAAAGTAATGGCCGACGTCGGGGCGTAGAGCGCCGCCCGACGCTAATGAGATGATTGTCATCGCGCTGCTCACGCTCGATATCCACATACCTCATGCGCATTCCTTGAAAGACAAGCGGATGGTCGTACGCAGCTTGAAGGACCGGCTGCGCGCGAAGTTTAACGTTTCCGTTTCGGAAGTCGATCATCAAGACTTGTGGCAACGAGCTCAGGTAAGCGTGGTCACCGTGGGATCCGACGAGCGGTTCTTGCAGAAAGTACTGCAGGAGGCGGCCGATGAGGCCGAACGAATCGCGCCCGAGTGCATGATTCAGGCAAACATCGAAATTGTGTAGGCGTGGGGGGACCGAACGGTGGGCCCGACGCTAAATGAATACACATGCAAGGCAGACGAATTGATCGTATCGAAGAACAATTTCGGATCGAGCTGAGCGAGATCATCGAGCGCGAGATTCACGATCCGCGCATCGGGCTGGCGACAGTCATCCATGTGAAAGTTTCGCCGGATCTGCGGCACGCCCGGGTTTTCGTTACGGTGCTCGGGAATGATGCGCAACGCAAGAAGACACTGGAAGGATTACGATCGGCCGCAAGCTACGCGCGGCATTCGCTCAGCAAACGCTTGCACCATCTAAAGCGCATTCCAGAACTGACGTTCGATTACGATGAAACTGTGGAAAAAGGAATGCGGATCGAGGAGTTGCTCGAACAAATCAAACGCGAAGACGAATGAACGGCATTTTCATAATCGACAAGCCCGAGGGTATAACTTCGCACGATGCGGTGCAGACGATTCGCAAGGCCTTTAACGTCGCCAAAGCCGGACATCTCGGAACCCTGGATCCCTTAGCGACAGGTGTTCTGCCGGTGTCTGTCGGCAAGGCCACGCGGCTCGCGCAGTTCCTTCCAAGTGCTCCTAAGGAGTACACCGGCGAAATCCAATTTGGCTTCTCGACAAACACATACGACCGTGAAGGATCGCCTACGAGTGACGAACGGTTGTTCGATCGAAGCGTGGACGACATTCGTAAAATAATGCGGTCGCTCACGGGCATTCTCGACCAGGTTCCGCCGCCATTTTCCGCGAAGAAAATCGGGGGTGTGCCATCGTACAAATTTGCGCGGGCGAATCGAGATGTCGAAAGGGCGCCCGTGAAGATTGATGTGCAGCAGTTCGAATTACTCAGCCTCGATCCGCCTTTCGCAAAGTTTATGGTGGTGTGTTCCGGCGGGACATACGTCCGGAGCCTCGTGCATGATCTCGGGCAAAGAGCTGGATGCGGCGCGCATCTCACGGCGCTTCGCCGTACGCGGTCCGGTGAGTTCCGGATCGAGGATGCTATCGGCTTGGATCGAATCACTCAAGCGGACTTGATCCCGATGAATCGTCTCCTGTCTTCGTGGCCTTCCATAGAGGTCTCGGAGATCGAGGAGGCCCGGATTGTCCACGGCAACCAGATTCGCAGCGCGTGCGCAGTGGATTTCGCCCGCATCTTGAACAAAAGAGGCGAGTTTATTGCAGTCGCTTCGGTAGAAAGTGGTTGGGCGCACCCCCGACTTGTGCTAACTTCAATTAATTCGGACTAGAGCACTATGCTAGTCTGTATCTAGAGAAGGAATTTGAATCGTAGGTAATGAGTTTCACAAAAGAAAACAAAGGAACGATCATTAACCAGTATCGAATCCATGATTCCGATACGGGATCCCCGGAAGTCCAGATCGCTTTGCTTAGCGAACGTATTAACTATCTGACGGAGCACTTCAAAACGCATAAAAAAGACCATGGGTCGCGGCGCGGGTTGTTGAAGATTGTCGGTAAGCGCCGGCGGTTGCTTGATTACCTCAGGACCTATAACGTCGACCGCTATCGCGAAGTGATTTCAAAGCTCGGAATCCGAAAGTAGCAGCGGCAGCTCGCCGCAACATGACAAAGATAGATAGATTGGAAAACGAAGAACGACCCGGGCATCGATTCTCGGGTCGTTTTTGTTTTTCGCCGAATATTAGAGAGGAATTGAAAACATGAATGTTCACAAAGTCAGCACGATGATCGGAGAGCGGGAGCTGTCGATCGAAATTGGAAAGCTGGCCAAACAAGCGCAAGGATCCGCACTCGTCCGCTACGGAGATACCGTCGTGTTGGTGACCGCGTGCGCGGCACAGCCAAGAGAAGGATTGGATTTCTTCCCGCTCACGGTTGATTACCGTGAAAACTTTTACGCAGCCGGCAAAATTCCAGGTGGATTTTTCAAACGGGAAGGTAAACCTTCCGAACGTGAAGTCTTGAACAGCCGAATGATTGACAGGCCGATCCGGCCGCTGTTTCCTGAAGGCTATAAAAATGAAACGCAGGTGATCGCGCTGGTGTTGTCGGCTGACACGGACATCGATCCGTCGATGCATGCCATCATTGGCGCATCGACGGCTTTGTATACATCGAATATTCCATTTACGCATCCCGTCGCTGCAGTGCGCGTCGGACTTATCGACGGCCGTTACTATCTCAATCCAACCTACACCGAACTGAAAAACAGCCGGCTCAATCTGGCCGTCGCCGGAATGGAAGATGGCATTGTGATGGTGGAATGCGGCGCGAATGAGGTTTCTGAAGAAATCATGGTCGAAGCGTTGAACTTCGGCCATCGGGCGATCAAGCAGATCATCGAGCTTCAAAAGCAGCTTTACGACAAGATCCGGCCGCAGAAGCTCGCCGTGGAAGCGCCGAAAATCGACGAAGCCGTCAACAAGAAGATCGAGAAGGAGATCCGCGCATCACTCGAAGACGCTCTCGATACCCACAAATACGGCAAGCTTGAAAGTTACGCGCTTGTTGATGCTGCGAAAAAGAAGGCGGTCGAACTTTTCCCCGACGCCGCCGAAGATGAAGAAAAGCTGGTCATGATCAAGCGCATCTTCGATGCGTTAAAAGAACGGATCTTCCGTGATCAAATTTTGTACAAACGCGAGCGGCCGGATAAACGTGACTTCAAAACGATCCGGCCCATTTGGATCGAAACCAGTATGTTGCCTCGCACCCACGGTTCTGCGATTTTCACTCGCGGTGAAACGCAGGCGCTCGTGACTGCAACACTGGGAACGGCCGACGACGTTCAACGTATGGATTGGCTGGAAGGCGAGTCCTACAAGCGTTTCATGATGCACTACAACTTCCCGCCATTTTCGGTCGGTGAAGTTTCTCCATTGCGGGGGCCCGGCCGCCGCGAGATCGGTCACGGAGCTTTAGCCGAACGCGCTCTGCTGCCCGTGATTCCAAGCGAAGAAGCGTGGCCGTACACGATCCGGGTCGTATCCGACATCCTCGAGTCGAACGGTTCATCGTCGATGGCGACAGTGTGCGGTGGAACTCTGGCGCTCATGGATGCTGGGGTTCCCATCAAAGCGCCGGTTGCAGGTGTGGCGATGGGGCTCGTCAAGGAAGGAGCTACATATGCCGTCCTGACCGATATCGCCGGCGCCGAAGATCATTATGGTGATATGGACTTCAAGGTTGCCGGCACGCGCGACGGAATTACGGCGCTTCAAATGGATATCAAGATTCCGGGCGTTACTGCGCATATCATGTCGGAAGCCCTGGCCCAAGCGAAGGAAGGCCGGCTATTTATTCTCGACAAGATGCTCGAGGCGATTTCTGAAGTTCGCACCGAAATTTCTCCCTATGCGCCGCGCATCTATTCGATGAAGATTCCTACCGACAAAATTCGGGATGTGATTGGACCTGGTGGAAAGATGATCCGATCGATCATCGAACAAACCGGCGTTAAGATTGATGTCTCCGATGACGGCAAGGTCAATATCGCCTCGAACGACGGTCCTTCCGCCAATAAGGCCATCGAAATCATTTCAAACCTGACGGCGACTCCCGAAGTGGGAAAAACCTACCGAGGAAAAGTCGTTCGCATTGCGGATTTCGGCGCCTTCGTCGAACTGTTCCCCGGAACTGACGGGCTGCTCCACATCTCGGAGATCGACGAAAATCGCATTCGAAATG
>QHWY01000292.1 GCA_003223875.1 Acidobacteriota bacterium
GGCGAGCGGTATTCATTCGACGGTGTTGCACTGGCCGCTTGAAAAGGAATCACCGAACGCCATCGAGTATCTGCAAAGCCGAAAAATCGATCTCGTCATTAATATTCCGAAGACCTTCCAGGAAGAAGAGCTCACCAACGACTACCTGATCCGTCGGCGCGCCGTCGATCTCGGAATACCGCTGACCACCAATATCCAATTTGCGCAGCGCTTTGTTGAATCGATCGCGGAAAAACCGATCGAGGCATTACAGATCGAGAGTTACAGTCATTATGCGCCGCAAGCTGTGTCGATTTTGCGAAAGACCGTTCAGCTTTAGGATCAAAATATATGTGTGGAATATTCGGCGTAGTTGAGCTGACTCAAGGCCGGCAGCCCGAGGAGGGTCTGCTGGAAAGAATGGGCCAAATGATGATTCACCGCGGGCCCAACGATCATGGCCATTATTCCGGTAAAGGCGCCGCTATCGGTATGCGCCGCCTTAGCATCATTGATCTCCAAGGAGGACACCAGCCGATTGGAAACGAAGACGGGACTGTATGGGTCGTCTGCAACGGTGAGATCTACAATTTCAAGGAACTGCGGACACAACTGGAAGCTCGCGGGCACGTGTTCGGCTGTGACTCTGATACAGAGACTATCGTTCACCTGTATGAAGAGGAAGGAGTCGAGCTGTTCAAGCGGCTTCGCGGCATGTTCGCAATCGCGCTATGGGACGCGCGCCGTTCGCGCCTGATCCTTGCCCGCGACCGCGTCGGCAAGAAACCGCTGTACGTTTGCCGCCAGCCTCACCGCATTTTGTTTGCATCCGAAATCAAATCGCTGCTGGAAGTGTGCGACATTCCGCGCAGGCTAAATCTGCGGGCTCTTCGAGAGTATCTTGCCCTAGGATATGTCCCCGCCCCATACACGCTATTCGAAGGAATAGAGAAACTCTTGCCCGGCCACTATATGGTTGTCGAGAAAGGCCGTGTGGAAACCCAGCAATATTGGGACGCGCCGGCCGGGCCGATTGCAACGTACTCTGAAGACGAATGGGTCGAACGGCTGCGCGAAAAGCTGCTCGAGTGTGTCCGCATCCGCCTCGTCAGCGATGTGCCGCTGGGGGCTTTCCTGAGCGGTGGAATCGATTCCAGCACGATTGTCGCGGCTATGGCTCGTATGACCGATCAGCCGGTCAAGACCTACTCCATAGGATTCGAGGGTGCCGACCGGTTTTATAATGAATTGCCTTACGCGCGAATCGTCGCAAAGAAATTCGCCACGGATCATCACGAGATCATCGTTCGCCCAGATATCGGACAGCTCCTTCCTTCATTGATCTGGCACCTGGACGAGCCTATCGCCGATTCGGCATTTATCACGACCTATCTGGTCGCACGACTCGCAAGCCAGAGCGTTACAGTAATTCTCTCAGGGGTGGGAGGGGATGAACTCTTCGGAGGTTACCGGCGCTACCTGGGAAGCCAACTGGCCGGCTATTTCAACCGGCTTCCCATAGCTCTGCGAAAGAAATGGATTCCCAGTCTCCTTGCCGCACTGCCGCAGGATCGGCATTCGAACTTGAAGAACTACATCCGCTACGCCGATGCTTTCGTGAAGTCAGCTCACTCGGATGCCACAGCGCAGTACATGAGCTACATCACCCTGTTTTCTTCCGATCTTCAAGAAAGCCTTCTCGCAACGGGCCGCACAAAAGATTCATTCCCCTCCAATGCGTTTGCATCATCGATAATGAAAAACTACTTTGAGGCGCATCCAAATCTCACCGGGTTGAATCAGCTCATCTATGCCGACTTGAAGACCTCGCTTGCCGACGATCTGCTGGCTCTGACCGACAAGATGACTATGGCGGCCTCCATCGAGTGCCGCGCGCCCCTTGTCGATCACGAACTGATAGAGATGGCATCCTCGATGCCTGATTCCATGAAGGTGCGAGGTTTCACGATGAAGTACCTCCTGAAAAAGGCGGTCAAGCCATGGCTGCCGCCTGAAATCCTCAACCGTAAAAAACGAGGGTTTGGAGCGCCTGTCGGTTCGTGGATACGAAACGATCTCAGCCCGCTTGTCGACAACCTTCTATCAGAGACACAAGTAAAAAGAAGAGGCTTGTTCAATTGGAGTGTAATCAGAGAAATGATAGCTGTTCATAAAGCTCAAAAGAGCGACTACACTGACCACCTTTTGGCGCTCATCAATCTTGAATTGTGGTGCCAGATCTTTATGGATGGAAAGGATCACCATGAGGTCCTGGAAGTAATGGCTGGCGCAGAGGCACAGTGAGAATACTCTTTGTCACTCATCGTCTCCCCTTTCCCCCAAATCGGGGAGGAAAGATTCGACCTTTTAACATGATCCGCCATCTCGGACGGAAACATTCCGTGGTTGTCGCAAGTCTGGCCCATACGGAGCAGGAACTCAACGAAGGAGCCGCTCTGAAAGATTATTGTGACGAGGTGATCGCAGAGGTCCTCCCGGAATCCACACGGCGGCTGCAGGCTCTGAAGGCACTCCCAACGCGGATGCCCTGTTCCGCAAATTATTTCTGGTCTGCCCGGTTGCATGAAAGAATCAGAAAATGTTTTTTCCATTCGAAGTTCGACGTTGTGTTCGTCCACTGCGTCGCGATGGCGCAATATGTGATGGATCTCGAGGCTGATTTGAGGATTATGGATTTCGGCGATATCGATTCGGCCAAATGGGCCGAATATTCGCAATCCAGAAGGTTTCCATTGTCGCTCGTGTACGCAGCGGAGTCGAAAAAGCTTCGAACGTATGAGCGCTATGTGGCGCAATCTTTCCATCGATGCACAGTCACTAGCAGGGGCGAGAAGGATGAATATCAAACTTTTCGTGTGTCGACTCCCTGCACTCTGATTCCAAATGGAGTCGATCTCTCTTATTTTTCGGCACAGAGAAATGTGAGCACTAGTCGTCCAACGGTCGTGTTTCTCGGCAGGATGGATTACTTCCCCAACATTGATGGCGTTTGCTACTTCGCCGAACAAGTTTTCCCTTTCATTCGCAAAAAAATACCAAATGTGGAGTTTCGTATCGTGGGTTCGAAGCCGGCGCGGAAAATCCAAGATCTCAGGAACATTCCGGGAATTGTAGTCACCGGCCATGTGCCGGATGTCCGTGCCTATGTCCCCACTGAAGCGGTCGCAATCGCTCCCCTTAGGATTGCTAGAGGAACACAAAACAAAATTTTGGAATCGATGGCGATGGGTATTCCTGTGGTTGCGACGACGAAAGCCGCAAAAGGCATTCAGGCTGTCGCTGGACGAGATCTCCTCGTGGCGGATGTCCCAGAGGAATTTGCTGCCCACGTTATCGCTTTGCTGCGAGATGAGCAGATGCGGCGGTTCATGTCTCAATCTGCCCGAAACCAACTGGAAAAAGCCCACCTGTGGCCGGCTTCCCTGAGCATTCTGGATAGCTTGCTGGCTGATGCCTCGAAGCCAACCCCGTCCTCTGAGCCGTCGCTTGCCAGCAAGGCAACGGCATCCATTGACGCCGCTGCAGAGTGGTCATTGCACTGACAACAGTCAAAACGACAAGCTGGCTGCCGCGCACAACAGTGAACGTGATCCTGGTTGTTCTGTCGCTGGTCACGTTTGTTTTGATGCGGGAAGGCGGTCTTCGTGGCGGTCCAAAGCAAGCATCCCTGCAAAAAACTGCCGCGGGTAGTTAATAGAACGGGATGATCGATCTGAGAGACTCGCGGTTAGTCTTCGCCCTGTTACTTCTCCTCGTCGGAATATCCGTGCTGATCTTTACTGCCAACTACGACGGCATCAGCGTAGGATCATATTTTTCGAACGCGATCTCTAACACCCACAAAAACGCGATTGCGAATGCGGACGTAGACCAGCGTCCCGCACAGATCTCACCGGATTCTCCGCTCGGACGAAAGTGTCTCCGGCCAGGTGTAATCAACTGCTTCGGCTTCGATGATGCGGCGGCTCTATACTACAACTGGCCGACCGGAACAGCCTGCGATGAGGCCCTCAGAGGCAAGACGAATTACAAGTTCGGAAACGGCCGCCAGGGGCAAGGCAATACCGTTGCAGTAGTTCAGAATGGCGAGTGCATTTTTCCCGAGATCGACACGGCTATGGCCCATTCCGGGACTGGGTCACTAAGGATCACCATACCTTCCCACAGCTATGCCGATTCGGGCGGCCACTTCACAGAAGTCTTCAGACGGAACCGTGACGGCGACCCTGATGGCACCTACATCGGTCCCGGATCCGTTTATGGAAACGTTCTTTACTTTCAGTTCTACGAGAGATTTGACGAGAATTTCCTTTCCTCGGTCTTCCAATGCGCCGGAGGCGGGTGTGGCGGCTGGAAACAGGTGATCTGGTATGGAAACCCGCCCAACGGACGCAGCTCTAGCAGCCTTGAAGTGACAATCAATAACGGCTGGCAACGCGGTGTACCTCAGATGTACGGCCAGGCCGGGCGCGATTACTACGGTATCCAGGATGTCCGTGGCTGCACCTACAAGAGTGACGCCAAAACCGGAAGTGACTACCCCGAACCGCTCTGTATCCGCTACAAGGCAAACCGTTGGATGGAATTCACTGGAGGTATCGAAATTTCAGGCGAAAGTAACCAGCCCGCCAGCCGTGTCCAACTCTGGATCGACGGCGAACCCGCGATTGACTACAACCACGCAAAGATCGATTGGTCGGGATCCTCCGGAAAAGGTTTTGGACAGTTCCTTCTCTCCCCTTACCACACCAATAAAGACGCCTCGCAAGCCCATCCCGTAGGCCACGTCTGGTATGACGATTTGATCATCTCAACTCAGCCAATAGCAATGCGCAGCGCTTCGGTTCCCACTCCAGGCGCCGCGCGGCAGTAACGGTTGAGCCCTCCGTCTCTTCGAAAATCCAGTAGTTCGAAACTCGCGACGTTGAAATCGAATCGCGTTGCCTAATTTTGCCAATTCCACCTGAGGGTATGTTCACCTGAGGTCATTGACAAATGGTCCTATCTATGATGTTCTCGCGGACACTGGCGTACTAATAAAACTCGATTTAATAGCTCCGCGGGAACGGACGATCCTCCTTCGAGTTCGTGAAAACCCCTAAATGGGGCTTTGATGGCGGTAGCGCACTTTTAAAAAACTCTGCCTCTCTTTCGAATCTTGCGTGTCGTCTCAATGTGGCTCCTGGTGTACCCCTTTCGTCCTTTTTCTGCTCTTCTAAGTTCAGTTTGTAAAAGGTAAGACGACATCGTTAACGCCAACGCATGAATGGACGGATGTACCGCAGAACGATAAAGGAGTATCGAATGAACAGTGATCGGAAGAACTTTGCTGCCTGTCTCGAGAGGACGTTTGCTACGAAAAGACAAGTCAGAGGCGTTCTGCACGCCACGGCCGCGTTCCTGCTGCTGACTTTCGCATCGTCTGCCGCTTGGGGGCAAGGGCTGCCACTTACGGACTGT
>QHWY01000293.1 GCA_003223875.1 Acidobacteriota bacterium
CGGCACTAGAGCACCCACGGGGCTGAGGAAAACTTGCCAACCCGCCTTCTCCAGTACTGAGGCGATCTGACGCGCCAGCGCCCCCGCCTCCGAATCACCCAATTCGATGATCGTGACATGCTTCTGGGGGAATTGGCGCACACCGGAGAGCAAGGACTCTTCTTGCTGTGCGGTCAGAACCCGCGGCTCTGCGGACGGTTGTGGATTTTGAGGCTCCGCGGCTGCTGGCGTTGGCTGGGCCGGAGGCTGTTGCGCCCCAGTTTGTGGGGCGGACGGTTGCTGAGCAGGTGTCTGTTGCGCCGACGGCTGCTGAGCGCCCGTTTGTTCCCTTTGCAGCCTCAAATTCCTTTCATGTTCCAGGTCGGCGGCAAGCTGCAAATTCTCTTTGCGGATTTTAGCTTCCGCGAGCGCCGCGGCGGCTGCTTGAGCCTGGGCCTGGGCGGCTTGGGCATTCAGGACGGCGGCACGTTGATTCGATTCGGCCGACTGCTGGTTGGCAACAGCGATGCGGGCTTCAGCTTCTTTTTGGACTTTCTCGACGTCGGTACCACGTACAGCGGCGCGCTGTTGTGATATGAAGACGACGACGACGGAAGTCGCCACCGTCAGGCAAACTGAAGCGATATACGCCAGATTGACCCAGTAGGCTGCTTTATCGAGGAATGCAACGTCAAACATCGAATTCTTCGCCACCAGTATTATAGTCAGCAGACTAGTAGTCAGAATAGGTCCATTTTTGAAAACACTTTTTTGATCGTTGACGCACGCGGAGAGAAACCGAACGGTAAGGGTTATTCGCCGCCCTAAAATATTTTTGGTCGTTGCAGCTCTGTTCGCTTGACCCGATCCTTTCGGAACGTCTCGAATCGATGCCCGATTCTCGACAGCAGCCAGAAGGAGCGACCAGCTCTCGAGTCTTTCTCCCAAGAGTGCCGACCGGTGATTGGCTTCATCCGATCAACTCCGGCTTCCTAGTCCGACGAACAAAGCTGTTAACCCCATCCGTCGGTCATCTTCCGGTGTTCAAGGTCACATAAACCGCAACGACCGAGGCGTAATGTGCCAGAACAAAATGCGAGCGTCAACACTATTTTTTCTCGCCGAAAAACACGACTGTTCACTTGCGTATCGAAAGTGCTTGTCAGACTATTTTCTACGTGCGCTGCAGCGTCCGACGTGGGCTTCAGCCCGTGTCCTACTTGTGGAAAACACTATTTCGCGAAAACAGGGCGAGAAAAGAAATTTTCTCTTCGGACGCTTCTACGCATGACACGGATATAATCACGCAAACTTAGCATGAGGCATCAAATGAAAACTCTCCTCTTGGGAATTGCTACGCTTGTCTGTCTCACTCTTCCGGCCTCGAGAGTAACAGCTCAGTCCGCGCTGAGCGGTGTGATCGATATTCACGCTCACACCGATCCCGATAGCCGGCCGCGATCTATTGATGCGCTCGATCTCGCGAAGATGGCGAAGGCGCGAGGCATGCGCGGGTTCGTGTTGAAGAGTCACTTCGAGCCGACGGCGGCGCAGGCCTATCTGGTTCGGAAGGACGTCCCCGGTCTTGAGGTTTTTGGCGGCATCGATCTGAACCTGACCGTTGGAGGAATCAATCCTGCGGCCGTCGAGCACATGGTTGAGATGAAGAATGGCTTGGGCCGCGTCATTTGGATGCCCACGTTTGATTCCGAAAACGCTGTACGCCGGGCAAAGGAGAATCGCCCGTTTGTCGCTGTGGCGAAGAACGGCCGCTTACTTCCTGAAGTACAACAGGTGATCGCGCTCGCGGCGAAGCATGGTCTGCTGCTGGAGACCGGCCACTCTTCCGCAGAAGAAGGGCTCATGATCGTTCGCGAAGCGCACCGACAGGGTGTTCAACACATTGTCGTGACGCATGCTATGAAGTCGCCCGTCGGAATGACGATTCCCCAAATGCAAGAAGCGGCGCGCGAAGGAGCGTTCATCGAAATCGATTACGGCGGTTTACTAGGACCGCAGCCGCAGTTTCGAATCGAGGATTACGCGAAGGCCATTCGTCAGATCGGGCCCGCATCGTGTATTCTATCGAGCGATCTTGGACAGCCCGGAAATCCGCTGCATCCGGACGGCCTGGCAGCCTTCTTCGACGCGCTTCGCAAACAAGGTTTCTCACAGGCAGAAATCGACCTGATGTCGAAGACGAATCCGGCGCGGGCTCTCGGGCTTCGCTGAGAGTAACCGCAACTACCACGCCATTTCGAAGAGTTCCATGATCTGATTTGCCGCCGGGACGACCGGATTGTTTTGCGGACTGCCCGACTCGAGCGCATCGGCCGCCATTTTCGGTAAAGTTGCGCGAAACTTTTCAACATCGCCTCCGCAGCACTCACGCAAGCGCGGCACGTGAAGCTCGGCATTGAGCTCGTCGAGCCATGCCGACAACGCTTCGCACGCCGATTCATCCGAATGTTTTCCTGAAGCAATGCCAACGCCGCGCGCAACTTCCGCATATCTGGCTTTTGAACCAGGCCAGGAGAAGCGCGTCACAGTAGGCAGCAAAACAGAATTCGATAACCCGTGCGGTAGACGGAACAGCAGCCCGAGCGGACGGCTCATGCCATGCACCAGACACACGCTCGAATTCGTGAACGCCAGTCCCCCCTGCAAGGCCGCGACCGACATCGCCTCACGCGCTTGTGCATTGCCCGGATCCATCCACGCGGTTTTCAGGTTGGCATGAATCTTCTTGATCGAAGAAAGCGCCACAGGATCGGTCAGCGGGTTCGCTTTACTAGATACGTATGCCTCAATTCCATGCGTGAGAGCATCAACCCCAACGTGCGCCGTCAGCGGCTTCGACATGCTCATCGTGAGCTCGTAATCGACGATGGCCACCGCCGGCATGAGCTTCGCGTCAAGGATCATCATTTTCACATTTCGCTCAGTATCCGTAATGACAGCGACTTTCGTCGCCTCGCTACCCGTACCGGCCGTCGTCGGCATAGCAACCACGGGCGGCCCGGGATTCGGAATCCGGTAATATCCCTGAAACCGGCTGAGCGGTTCGCCATTCGTTGAAGCCACCCCAATCATCTTGGCGACGTCCAGCGCGCTTCCGCCGCCGATTGCAAGGATGGAATCTGCGCCGAGCGCCCGAAAACGCTCGGTGCCGCTTCGTACATTCTGATCCGTCGGATCCGGCTGCAGATCGCTAAAAACATCGTTCGCGATCCTATTTCGATCCAAGCTCGCCCGGATCTCCATCAGAAAATCCGCGGTCCGAAAATAAGGATCGACAACAAGCAACGTATGGTGCGCATCGAGCGCCGATAACAATCCGGCGGCTTCTCTGCGCGAGCCGCCGCCGGTGAGGATTGCCTGTGGAGAGTCAAAGCGTGCTGCCGTCATCTTTACCTCGACTATGATAGTCTTTCGACCGCAAACGTGAAAGCGCGAGCCCGATAGGGCGAAGCCTCAATAACGCGGAAGCGCGAGCCCGATAGGGCGAAGCCTCAATAAAATGTCGCTGGATGAAGATTTCTTTGTGTCTTCATATCTTTGTATTGTCTTTTTGATCTTGATGGCCTTGCTTCCCGGCTGCCACGGAAAGGATAAGAACACGGAAATCGCGGATCCTGAACCCGGCATATCTCTCGCTTTAGCTACCGAGCGTGCGCAATCGATCGAGGGAGTCACTTACGATTTGATCTTCACCATTCCTGCGGCACCATCGGAACCCATCTCAGGCAAAGCTATCATTCGTTTCAACGCCAAAGATGTCACACGGCCGCTCGTGTTGGACTTCAGTCCGGGCGCCGACTACATCACGTCTGTTTCTGTCGCTGGACAGCCGTCACATTTTCGGTTCGTCAAAGATCACATCATCATTCCAAGCTCCGAGCTTTCGTCCGAAGAAAACGCTGTCGAGATCGTCTTCCGCGCGGGTAACGCTTCGCTGAATCGCAGTCCTGACTTCATGTATACGCTTTTTGTGCCGGCGCGCGCGCACCTGGCATTCCCCTGCTTCGATCAACCGAATCTGAAGGCGCGTTTTGCTCTTGAACTAACTGTTCCGGAGGAATGGCAGGCCATAGCGAACGCCGAAGAAACGTTCCACGAAAAGGCCGGTAACCGTGTGCGGATTCGTTACGCGGAAACCCAACCCATCCCGACATACTTGTTCGCGTTTGCGGCGGGCAAGTTTCAGGTGGAAACCGCCGAGCGCAATGGACGCTGGTATCGGATGCTGCATCGTGAAACGGACACGAAAAAGGTTGAACGCAACAAGAAGGCTGTTTTCGACCTGCATGCATCGTCGCTCGAATGGCTTGAAAAATATACGGGCATCCCGTACCGCTTCGGTAAGTTCGACTTCGTTTTGATTCCATCCTTCCAATTCGGTGGGATGGAACATCCGGGCTCCATCTATTACAACTCGTCATCGATCCTGCTGGACGAGTCTGCGACCGAGAATCAGATGCTTAGTCGCGCGAGCGTCATCGCGCACGAGACATCCCACATGTGGTTTGGTGACCTGGTCACAATGCAATGGTTCAATGACGTCTGGATGAAGGAAGTCTTTGCCAACTTCATGGCGGCGAAAATTGTGAATCCGTCGTTCCCGAACGTGAATCACGACTTGCGATTTCTTGTCGCCCATTATCCTGGGGCGTACGCGGTGGATCGAACGGCGGGAACTCATCCGATCCGTCAGGAGTTGGCGAATCTTGATGAAGCGGGCAGCCTTTATGGCGCCATCATTTATCAAAAGGCTCCGATCGTCATGCGACAACTCGAGCGCCTAATCGGACTCGACAGGTTCCAAACCGGCTTGCGCTCGTATTTGAAGCAGTTTCAATTCGGGAATGCGACATGGCTCGACTTGGTGCGCATCCTTAACGAACATTCGGAAGTCGATCTGACAGCCTGGAGCCGCGCGTGGGTCGAAGAGGCGGGCCGGCCGTCCATACGAACGGTCGTCGAGGGCCCGCGGATCGCTTTCATCCAATCCGATCCCCAGGCTGGAAGATCCTTGCGCTGGCTCGAGCGAATGGAAGTACTAGTGGGAACGATGAAGGGAGCCACCAGCACGATACCGGCTGAGCTCCAAAACGAACGTACGGACCTTGCTGTGCCCGCGGAATTCTCTTCACCGCAATTCGTGCTTCCTACGGGCGGAGGTCTCGCTTATGGAGATTTCACGCTGGACGATGCGAGCCGCGCATTTCTGCTCGAACACCTGCAGGAATTGAAAGACCCGCTGGCGCGCGGGGCCGCATGGGTCACGTTGTGGGAAGAACTGCTCGATGGCCGCGTGCGGCCGACCGATTTTCTTGCAGTCGCAAGGCGTGCACTGGAGGTTGAAGACACCGAGCAGAATGTGCAACTCGTATTGGGTTACCTGGATACTCTCTTCTGGAGATTTCTTTCGGATGACACACGTCGGGAAATCGCGCCGCAACTGGAAACGGTTTTACGAGCCGGCATCGATCGCGCCAAATCCTCGTCCCTGAAGTCCACGTATTTCTCGTCTTTTCGTTCCACGGTTACAACGTCGGCCGGCGTGGCGTTCCTCGAGCGTGTATGGCGTCGCGAGCAGAAGATTCCCGGGCTCGTACTCTCCGAACCCGACGAGGCAACGATGGCACTCGATCTTGCCGTTCGTTCCGTCCCCTCGTCCGCACCAATTTTGGAAGAGCAATTTAATCGCTTCATGAATCCCGATCGCAAAGCCCGCTTCGAGTTCGTTATGCCCGCCCTCTCCGAGCGGCAGGAAACCCGCGACGCCTGGTTCGCCAAATTGTCGAACGTGCAGAATCGCCACCGTGAACCCTGGGTGATCGAAGGATTGCA